>NYYB01000149.1 GCA_002685755.1 Nitrospinota bacterium | reverse complement strand
ACCATGGTGATGCCAAGCGGAAACGTGTTGGCGGCCACCATTTGCCCCATATGGGTGAGATCGGCGAAGCTGACTTTTACCGGCATATCAGACTGCCGTCGCCACTCCCTGTTCTAAGGAAGCCGCCCGTGGTTGTCCCCCGGCCCTGGCCACACGGTACATGGCGCTAAGCTGGGAGCGGGACAAGAGCCGCGCGAGTCCGCTACCGCTGCTGCCATACTGGCTGATCCAGCGATTGATAAGCCTGCTTTGATCCTGCGTGTGGACAACCTCCATATGCACGCCATCCGGAACCATGACCGAGAAGGGGTCGAGGATGAAGTTGCTCGCCACGAGTTTGATAAAATCGAAATGGAAAACCTGAGAATATGTTTTGTCGGGATCGAGGAACTGGTCCTTGCGCATCCGGCTGAAATCACAGAGTTCCGAAAGAAACAGAGATACATCCTCGTCCTCGGCGGCCTCACCCAAAAGCGAGCGCCCCACTCCGAAGGCAATCTCGTGAAGAATATCCATGTGTTCGATCAGAGCCTTAGTGCGGTATTTGTGAATTTCGTTGGTGCCATGCTTCCCGTCTATGTAGCCCTCAATGACCCCCGGTCGGGCGACAAAAGCCGCCACTTCGTCCGGACTGTCCCACAGGTTTTCCTCCTCGTCTTTGGCAAAAGCCCCGTAGAAAGCGGCCAGAAGGCTGTCGCCGTTCACGGCGCGGGCATGGACCCCCTTAACGAACTCGGTGCGGGATACGCCGTAACGGTCGAGGAACATGAGAAGCTCATGGAAAATGGCGTCGTTGATGAAAATTTCCATGGTCAGGTCGAGNGNGCGNCAGTCCCGNTAGTCCTCATAGGTCATGGTGCNGCTGCCNACGCAGATTTCCTCGGTCTCCACCACGTCCACNGNTTCACCCATGATGACATAGCNNCCGAAACAGCGCGGCAGGACGCGGAANTTGGTCTGCAGAGCAAACCTCTCNCGGGATTCCNGGTTNGCCGCCTCGGTNCCNTCGAGCANNGTGAACTGATAGCTGCGGAACANNGTGGANCCGGCATCAAGCATGTCGAANACGGTCTTGAAATGGNTGCGCTTCGATTCCCCNGGCAGGTTCATAATNATTTCCGAGAGAAAGGTNGCGTNATCGGATTCCTTGGTTGCCGCCAACTCNGCCAGATCCTTCACCGGNAAATTCTTGCGCTTNGCCAGCCGCANNACTTCCTCNTCGGTGGTCTGAATAGAGGCGGCGGGCGCNAGGGNGCCGCCCATGATTTTTGAAATCTCGATAATATTNGCCTTGTTGNTCTTGGCCGAGGACTGCACGAGATATCTGGGGAAATTGTACTTGTCCTGAAGCTTGGCGAGATAACGCGAGGTTTCCACGTCCTGTTTGAACATGCCGAAATTAAGGTCGGAAATGACAAATTCATTCACCGTGGTGCGTGGGGCGATGTAATCCAGTTCTTCATATATGCGCTCCTGGGAAAAACGCCGCGTCTTATTGGAATAACGGTGACCGTCTACACAGAAGGTACAGGCATAGGGGCAGCCCCGGGCGGTCTCTATCATGGGCGCCAGAATGCCGTCGAAAAACTTGTCAGAGAGACCACTGAGATAGACCGAAGGGATAGTGTCCATGTCCATGATCCGTTCCATCATCTCGCCGGCCACCAGTTCACCATCGGCAATGTAACGCGCACTGGGCACCAATGTTCGCGCCGCCTTTAATTTCGCGGCATCGAAATCCACATCCCGAAGCGCCTCGTAAAAGGCCACGAAGGGGCGCTCGCCGTCGTTTTCTATGAAAAAATCAATTTCGGGGCGCGCCGCCAGAAAGGCCTGTTGCTCCTCTTTTCCCGAGGGAAAATTGACGCTGCCGAAGACGGTGACGGTGTCGGGCCATTTTTCCTTGATCCTGCGGGCAAAGTGGCAGGCCAGATTGATGTTCCAGGAATAGCAGGAAAACGCGGCAATCCGGGGTTGGTTGGTCTCAAGATAGGAGTTGAAATCGTCCGGATAACGGAACAATTCAGTCTCGATCTCGTCCCCAAGCTCCTGCAAGGCATAGGCCGCAACCATGGAGATGCCCAAGGGAAACACATTGGCCTGAACCGTTTGTCCGGTATGGGTGAGGTCGGCAAAACTGATTTTTACTGGCATAAATAAACCTTCTCTTGACCTTTTACCGTTTGAAAACGGGCCGGAATGAGAGACTCTCGCGCCTGATTCTCTCTTGCTGGAAAAGGGGATAGCGAACAAATATCCCCTGAGCGGGAACAAATATCAGACTTAAATACCATATGGCTATAGGCATGATCAGCAACCATCATGGGTTTATTGAGGCTTTCTCATACTTTTTCAGAACTTCGATTGTCCTGTCCACGTAATCCAGAGGCATATCCGGCCCGCAGGGAAGATTGAAACCGGTACGGCTATAGCGTTCGGAATTAGGGAAACGCTCGCCGCTGTCAAAATGAGGCGCGGTGTGCACGCAGGGAATGAACTTCCGGGTCTGAATGCCTTCTCCGGCCAGAAAAGCCATGAGATTNTCCCGNTCNTCACTGACGGCTTCCGTCCACAGGGCGGCCTCGCCGCACTCCACGCCCACTGGTACCAATTCAATAAAAGAAAGCCCCTCGAACCCCTCCCGGTATCTCTTATATACGGCGTTCACATGGGCCACCTTCTCCGGACCGCGCCGCACCTGCCACAGGCCGATGGAGGCCAGAAGGTCGTTGAACTTGAAATTATGCCCCGTGGTCAGATAGGTGTGGGAGACCACATCGGCGACCCCGTGGTTACGCATGGCGGCGAGTTTTTCGTACATCGCCTTATCACGGGTGACGATGGCCCCGCCTTGGCCGGTAGAGACCAGTTTGACCATGCCGAAGGAAAAGCATCCGCAGTCTCCCAGCGTGCCCTGATATCCGTCGGGACCGCGCGAGAATATCCCCTGACAGGCATCCTCAATCACGGCAAGGCCGTGTTTCTCCGCCAGCACGCGGATCGCCGACATGTCACACACACGGCCATTGAGATGGACCGGCATGATGGCCTTGCTGCGCGGGGTGATTTTCTTTTCCGCCTCGGCCACATCCATATTGGGGCTGTCACTGCGGCTGTCCACCAGCACCACCCTGGCGCCGAGAAGAGAGGCGGCATGGGCGGTGGCGATGAAGGTGCGGGTAGGCACGATAACCTCGTCGCCGGGACCGACGCCGGCGGCCATCAGCCCCATCATCAGGGCCATGGAGCCGCTGGTGGTACACAGGACATACGGCACATCAAGCTGTTTCGCGATCTCGGCTTCCATCTTGGCGGTTACCGCGCCCATGCTGAAGGATCTCGCCGCCATGGTTTCGACGACGGTGGCTATTTCGTTTTCACCAATATCCGTCATCCAAAACGGCACCTCGCTGCCTGCGCTGACAAAAGAGGCGTTTGCGGCTTCAGATTTTCTCATGCTATTCGAGCTCACTTGATAAGGCATTTCCAGATGGTTTCGGCGAGGCGGATGTCTTCCACCGCATCCTCACCGTTGGCCAGAGGCACGCGATCCTCCCTGAGGTCATCAACGAACGCCCTTGCCTGGCGCTGGAACGACCANCCTTGCTTCACCTCAAAGGNCTCTATCTCNTTTCCGTCACCTCCACGCTGAAGCNTCACCCGCGCGGGAGTGCCCTTGAGCANCGGCGGCGGCAGTTCGATGGTCAGGCGNCCGCGCTGGAAGAATATTTCCACACCCTCGCACCAGTTGCCGTGCTCGAACATCCCAAACTCCAGGACAGCAGGAAAACCACCGAAATCAAACAGGGCAACACCGCCGGCCTTGGCCCGGTAATCGAGATGAACCACCGAGGGCGTGGCGCCAAGAAGATAGCGCATGAGATTGATGTCATGGGCGTAGACATTCATAAAATCGTCATAGTCGGTATGCAGTTCCCGAGGCAGCCAGTCGGGCGCCACGGCCCATGATTCCAGACCCTCCGGCCGCCCCTCACTCAGCCCCACGGGCAGGGCGGGGTCATAGAAAGCATCCCCCTGAAAACAATAGAAACGGGAGAAGGTCAGCGGCCCCAGCTCGCCACTGGCCATGAAGCCCTCAATCAGCCCCTTGGCCAGCTGTACGCCTTCGTCGTGGCGCTTCATATAGCCGATGGCGTATTTGACCCCGGCGGCCTTCGCCGCTTCCGCAAGGGTTTCGGCCTGTCCAAGAGTTGCCGCCATGGGTTTTTCGGTGAGCAGGTGTTTGCCTGCCTTCAAACAGTCGAGGGCCACGGGACCGGTGTGGTGGCGGCTGGTTACGGCAACCACCGCATCCAGATCGGCATTATCGAGAAGCTCCNGGTGGCTCGTAAAAGCCTGAGGAATNNCGTAATGGGCCTGAACNGCGTCACGCAGGCNGGGNCGTATNTCGGCNATGGCCGTCACCTCGCAACCTTCCATCNCGGCGTAATTGGCAAGATGGGCGATCTGNCCAATATANCCCACCCCNANCANGCCGACCNTAACGGGANNTCNNTTCCCTCNGGTCACGCCGCCCACGTGTTCGANTAGCCCTTNGGCAGAAGNCTGGGNAGATGTTTGTTCTTGAAATCNTTNTGGCGNAGATCATCGGCGGATAACCCGAATGCCGCAAANCGGCTCNGCCAATATTCGGATGTCTCNAGGCGTGTGCTCAGGCGCTCAATGACCGATGGCGGAATGGTCCCGTCCCTCTGCTGNCNGAGNAANCCCAGGAAATAAAGCGNGAANGCGTTTTCGGGCGCCACCACGTCNCTGAGATTAATCAGGGTCGCNATCTGCTGGTCAACCTTGGCCGGGCGGTCNTCNTGGAACAGGCGGTGAAAGTTGAGATGATAATTCATNTAGAACCAGATATCGGTGATCTGGTCGGCGTCGGGAACCTGATCGAGGCCAATGNNNGANAAGGCTTCCTCNAAATCCGCCGTGGCNAGGCGCAGACCCTGTTCGATCTCCGCCTGCTTGCCNAAAGCCCCGGCNGCGAANCGCACCTCGGAACTCCNCACATCATCGATCAGGCCCTGGGCCANCATGGACTCATAGATGGGCGTNTTGGCAAGCGGCTGNAGNGGTGAAATCCGGCACCAGTCGAGGTCCATTTNCCGCGCCACCTCGATGGTNTCCATCACCATGCCCATGGTCTCTCCGGGAAACCCCACCATCAACTGAATGCTGGCGTAGATCTGTTCATGTTTACACAGGGCCTCGGCGGCCTTAAGGAAATTCGCCACCTTGCCCGGCTTGCGCACCTGTTTGAGGATTTCCGGATTACCTGATTCCATGCCGATATTCATGCCGATGCAGCCGCTTCCGGCACAGGCCGCCACCACCTCTTCGGTACAGGAAATGGCGATAACGCCGTTGGTGGCGTCCCAGGTCAGCTTCAGCCCGCGCCGCACCATCTCGTTGAACAAGGCAACGGCGCGGGATTCATTCTTCAACAGGTCGTCATCAAGCCACATGACGTGACTCACACCATAGTCGTTCTCCAGCCTCTCCAACTCATCCACCACTGAGGAAACATCGCGCATACGTACCCCGGCGCCGTTGAAACTGCGCACCGAGCAGAAGGTGCATTGCGCACGGCAGCCGCGGTTGGAAAGAATGGTGGCAAACCGGGTGTCCCCGGGTTTCAGATAATAGAAAGAACCAATGGTCCCGTAGCGGGCATTTTCCTCCGGTCCCGCCAGATCCCAGGACGGAAGAAGATTGCAGTCGTCCTCGGTGGGCCGTTTTTCCTTTTGAAAACGGAGCCGCTTTCCGCCCTCGTCGATAATGATCTGGGCAAGCGTATCCACACCGGCTTCACCGTTGACAACCTGCACGAAGCCTTTAAGAGCGAGCTCGCCCTCGTGCAGAAACGCCATGCGGGCACAGGAAATATCGTCGAGCACACGCTCCACGTCGTTGCTCACATGGACCCCACCGATGGCCAGGGAAACCCCATGCGAAGACGCCTTTTCGCAGACCCGTTTGAACGATAGATGGGTCATGGTGAACATACAGGTGACACAGATCAGATCAGGGGTGATCTCCGCCACCGCCGCATCAAGGGCCTTCTCCCACGCCACATCATAATCGAAGGAATCAACCGTATCCGTGGCGTGACACTGTTTGAGAACCTCATGATTGAGGTTGCAGATATTCACCTCAACGCCGATTTCACGCAGGTTGCGGGCCAGGATAATCAGGCCGTAAGGCGGATAATTGGTATAGCGGCCCCGCCTGGCGGTATCGTAATGGAACAGCTCGGCGTGAGAATCTGGTGGATTAATCAATAAAACCTTGGCGATCTGCCGTTCCGGAAACAGGCGGGTAAGGACGCCCTCGACTTCTTCGAGATCGGCGCACTGGTCCGTTACGCCCCCCATGGAGGGGTATGACGTCTCGGTATTCCTATCTTTAGATTCGCGGTTCATAATCGAATATACGGGGAGCATTCTCCGGAACACGCCCTGCTCACAGAGCGCAGCCGGCACCTCAGTCTTGCTGTTTCCATCCCATGGCGAAATCCACCACGGCGTGACACAGAGCCAGATGGGTGATTTCCACGAAACCGTATTCTCCCGAGGGCACATAGAAATTGACGTCGCCCAGGCTGCGCAGCCGATTGTCTTCCTCGAACCCGCTCAATGTCACTACCTCGCAGCCCTTTTTCCGCGCCTCGGCCACGCCGCCCAGAATGTTCTCGGAATTTCCAGAGCTGCTGATGGCCACCAGAAGATCGTCGGGGCGGGCGTGAAGATCGATCTGCTTGGCGAACACGTTCTCATAGCCCAGGTCATTGCCGAGACAGGTCAGCGCCGCCGGGTCATTGAATGCCTGGCTGCGCAGGTTACCGTTCTTCGAATAATCGATGGCCATGTGGCTGGCGATCCCGGCGCTGCCGCCATTGCCGATAAACATGATCTTGTTCCCGGCATCATGGGCGCCCTTGGCAAAGGCGCCAAACGTCCCGATGGCGTCATCAAGGGAGAGGTCGGCTCCGTTGCCGTCACGACACCGCACCAACCGAGGAAGCGATCCAAGGGTGGCAAAATAAGCATCGACAGGCGTGGACATGACGTTTTTCCTGGCGCTATTTCAAAAGTGCCGTGGCCGTCTTCACCAGGCCGGCTTTTCCAATGGTAAGGCGGTGGCCGACGATATTAATCTTCAGTCCGCCGGCGATGTTGCCGATGAAGCCCGCATCCTTCATGGCCGCGCCCGAAGCGACGATCGGCGCGGTAATGGCGAAGAAGGCGTCACCCGCCCCCACCGTATCGATGGGAGAACCGGCAACGGCGGGAATTTCGTGAGTGCCGCTGTCTTTTTCGAAGGTAATGCAGCCTTCCATGCCAAGCGTCACCATAATTCTGTCGCAATCGATCTTCCTGGAAAGGTCTTCCGAGATGATGTCGGCGACCTCTTTGAATTTATCCCCCACGGCGAGCCGCGCCTCATGAGTGTCGATACAGACGTAGTCGGCGCGCGGATAGCGCGTGATCAGGTTATACCCCAGATTGGCGCTGTTGCTCTGGGCATTGACGGCAAGGAATTTCGCCTTTTCGACCAGAAGGGCAATGGTGGAAGGACACAGCATGCCGTGGCCGAAATCCGTCACCACCACCAGGTCATAGTCAGCCGCGCGTTTGGAAATAATGTCATTAAGTTGAGTTTCCACTTCCGGCGGCAGGGGTGAATCGTCCATGAAGTAGACTTCGAACAATTTTTTCACATAGGCAGATTCTATAAAACGCTGTTTGCGAGTTGTTGGCGCCGAAGGACGCTCAAGGGCCGTCAGCGTGATGTTCTCCTTGATACTGGCCTCCACCAGTTCACGGTGGGAATCCACCGCCCCCAGAATCGTCACCACATCCACCGATTCACAAATGCTGGCCAGCGCATTGGCGACCGCGATCACGCCACCGGCGAACATCTCGCCTCCTTCGTAACGGGTGGCGATGATGTTTTCCTTGGGCGACTTGCCCATTGGGTTGGCATAGACATAGTCGTCAATGATGGTGTCGCCGACCACCAGAATCCGATAGTCCCGCACCCCTTCAATGAGATTCAACACACGCTCCAGCCCACCATCCTGGCGTAAATCGTGGAGATACTCTTTGAGAGACGGATCAAAAACCCTCAGATTCTGGTTGATCAGGTTGGAGGAGCTGAACGTAACCTCTTCGGTAAAAACGATCCTGCCGCCGTGTTTTTCGACGGAGTCGCGCTCGGTGACAATACGCCCCGTAATATCGTCTTCGGGATTGGCGTATTCGGAGCCCTTTACGTAGACGTCGGGCTTCAACGCCTCAATAATCTGCTCGGCCCCAGGATGGGGGTTGATGACCACCCAGTCGATGATTCCCTGGGCCGCCACCATCTCGGCGCGCATATGCTCAGAAAATACCGGACGACCCGGCGCCTTTCCCGCATAGACGTCACAGGTGACAAGCACCACCAGGATATCGCCTTTCCGTTTCGCGGTCTGAAGATGTTTCATATGCCCATAGTGAAACAGGTCGAAGACACCTCCCGCCATAACCACAGTCCTTCCCGCCGCCTGTTCCCCGGCGAGAACACTCACAAGCGCCTCAACAGTTTTGATTTTATTTTCCAAGAAATCCATTATGTAAGTTCAGCCGGAACAACATCCGTGTGGGGAACCGTCTCGATTCTGCGGTAGAAACTCCTGACATTCTTGCCCATGCCGAAAATATTGCCCAGGCCACTGTTGGAGATGCCATAGGCCTTACAATATCCAGAGATCAACTCCTTCTGAACATCATCATGGGCGAAATGGATGTTAACGCCGCCGGGACAGGCATGGTCCCTTGGGCCTTCGTTAAAACCACACTGCTCCAGAGCGATAAAATCATAGTGAAAATGCCTAGTTTCCACTTGGTCGGTGGCAAGCATGTCCTGTTTGCGCAACAGACTGAACTCGATCAATTCCGAAAGATAACCGGCGACCCAGTCCTCATAGGCGCCGTTTTCCTGAAACAACTCCCGCGCCACGTCATAGGCGATGTCGTGCACATCCCGCATATACCGGAACACCATCAGGGCGCTGTACATCAGTTGTTCATTGTTGCCGAGTTTTCCGGCCTGATATTGCTCGGCCACGCCCTCCCGGCGAAGAAAATCATGCAGTTGCTCGGGGCTATCAAACAATTCATTGGTTTCACGCCGGAACCCTTCATAGAGTTCCGCTACGGGGCTGGCGGCGGAAGTCACCCTTTCATGAATCCGGGTGATCAGGGTTGAAATCCTGATCCCGCGCGCCTTCAACAGCTTGAACAGTTCCAGCAACAGCGCGTTGTTGTAGAACACCTCCACCGTGAGGTCGAACATCCGGCATTCCTCGTATTCCTCGAAGGTCAGGGTGTCATTGCCGACACATATTTCATCGATTTCCGGAGCGAAGATGGTCTCGCTGAACAACTCATAGGTATTCATGGTATGGGGCGTCACCCGGAATTTCGTCAGAGGGCTATATTCGGCCTGCCCCTCCGGAGTCGCGGCTTCGGAGCCACCGAGCATTATGTACTGGTGTGAACGCACCACGTTCACACCGGTATCAATCAGATCACAGACCGACTTGAAGTGGGCTTTCAGTGAATCGCCGGGCAGGGCAAGAATAAGCTCGGAGAACTGGTTGCCGGCATGGGCCTCGCTCTCGTTGGCCACCTTGACCATGGTGTCGGCATTGATATTCGAACGCTTGACCTTTTCCAGAACGGATTCGTCGGTGGACTGGATGGCGGAACTGAGCCACACGGCCCCACCCCCGAAGACGCCGCTACGGATGATCTCGGCGGCCTCCAGTACACGAGCCTTGTTGTTCTTACCCATGATACCAACGAAATATTTTGGCCAGCCATAGGCTTCCTGGACGCGGACGATTTCGCGGCAGATATCGGCGTCGTGTTTGTACATGCCAAAATTTGAATCGGCGTAGATCAGGTCCGGATTGCGGGCGCGGCGCGCCACATAGTCCAACTCCTCGCGCACCCGGTCGAAGGAAAACTTGCGCACCACGTTGAAGTAATCGTCCCCCTCCTGACAGAAAGTGCACTTGAAGGGACAGCCGCGCGCCGTCAGCATCAGAGGCACCAGCGTTTCATTGGCCAAAACTTGTCACACAGCCCCGTCAGATAGGGTGAGGGTATCTCGTCAAGCTCCCTCATGGCCGCCACCTCTT
>NYYB01000012.1 GCA_002685755.1 Nitrospinota bacterium | reverse complement strand
GCGCGAGAGTACGCTGAAGCGGTTTTTGCGCGAGCCGTTTTTCGCCGAGCTTCTGGAGCTGCACCGGATCGATCGCCTGGCGAGCCACGGCGACCTCACGGCGCACCGGTTTTGCCTGGACAAACAGGCCGAATTCGGCGAGGAGGCGCTGAGGCCCGACCGCGTCCTCGACGGGCACACCCTCGCCCGGATGGGATTCGCACCGGGGCCCCTTTTTCAGGAAATACTCGCCGCGCTCGACGACGAACAACTCGAGGGCCGCGTCCGATCGAGGGAGGAGGCCGAGGCGTTTGTTCGCCGCCGCTTCGGGGCCCGCCTCGGGCCTGAAGAGGGCGGCAGGCCGGATTGAGGCTGAGGGGGTTTCCCGCCGGCAGGATTCGGGGCACCCTGTCGCCCCAGGGTAACCCTGTCGCCTCGGAAAACTTTTGCCGCGCTTTTTGAAGCGGAATCTTATTAATCAGGAGAGGCCATTGGCCGCCGAGGGGAGCGGAAGCGCCTTATTGATGAAGGAGCGGGAGGTGGAACTCGCCCTTCGCCGCATGGCCTCCGAAATTATCGAGAAATGCGCGGGAGACCCCGACCTGGCCGTGATTGGGGTACGCACCCGCGGGGAGCCTCTCGCCCGGCGGCTGGCCGGTATGCTCGGCGAGATGGAAACAATCGACCCGCCCGTCGGCATCCTCGACATCGGGGTGCACCGCGACGATGTGGACCACCCAAGCGGCCAGAAAATTTTCGGCCCAACCGAAATCGAATTCGACCTCGCCGAACGTCAGATCGTCCTAGTGGACGATGTATTCTTCACCGGGCGCACGGTCCGCGCCGCCCTCGACGCGCTGACCGAGATCGGTCGGCCGCGCCGGGTCTGGCTCGCCATACTAATCGACCGGGGACACCGTGAGCTTCCCTTCCGGCCCGATTTTGTTGGAAAGAACGTTCCCACAGCACCGGCCGAACGGGTGAACGTCCGCCTCCGGGAGGTGGACGGCGAGGACGGGGTCTGGCTGACGAGAAACGCCTAGAACTACACATTTCAACGAACGGAGGAAAAAATGTTCACCAAAATTCATCACATCGGAGTCGCCGTGAAGGATATGGACGGGGCCATCGCCCTCTACGAGAGCGCGGGGGCGAAGCTGCTCGGACGCGAGCCCTCCGGAGACGGCCGGGTGGANCTCTCCATGCTCGACCTGGGCGGCGACCTGATCGAGCCGATCGCGCCCATCGAGGGCGAATCTAGCGTCTCGAGATTCATCGCGAAAAACGGAGAGGGTATCCATCACGTCGCCTACGAGGTGGCCGACATCAAAGCCGAACTGGCGCGCCTTAAATCCGAGGGGTTCGAACTCATCGACGAGGTTCCGCGGCCCGGCTTCATGGGCCACATCGTCGCCTTCATCAAACCCGGCAGCACGATGGGAACGCTCTGGGAGCTGGTGGAGGCGGAGTAGCGCTACCGCCTTCCGGGCGCCTTGGGCGGCTTGGCCGGCATCTCGAGAATCCGGACAACGTGATCGCCCGTGACCGTCCTTCCGCTCCGGCGGCGGTTGATCCCCCATCCCTTGAGGCGGAAGGTACGGCCCGGCCTCGTCTTCGGCGGGATTTCGACGTGGGCGGCCCCCCGCACCGTAAAAACCCGAACGGTTCCCCNGTCGACCAGACGAAACCGGGGGACGCGGACCTCGCTGTGCACATTGAGCCCCCGCCGTTCGAGGGCGGGATGACGCGCCGAGGTCACCTTGAGGANAAGATCCCCCGGCCTNCCTCCGGCGCCGCCGGGAGCCCCCTCGGCCGGGACGCGGACCTCCTCGCCATCCTCGATTCCGGAGGGGATGATGGCCCGGACGACCGCCCCCTCGAGCACCTCGCCCGACCCGCCGCAGGCGCCGCACCCGCTCCCCTCCCCGCCGCCGCAGTCCGGGCAGACGAAGGGGCNCTCAATCTGAACGCTCACCTCACCGCCGGCGGCGGCTTCGAGAAAATCCAACCGGATATCGTAATGAAGATCGCGTCCCCGCCGGGGGGGCTCGCCGGGATGATGGGANTCCCCGTCCGATGCCTCGGACCTCAGCGCTTCGTAGGCTTCGACGATCTCCTCGAAGCGCGCCTCCATCTCGGNCCGGCCCGCGTGCCGATCGGGGTGGAACTCGAACGTCAACCGCCGGTAGGCGTGGTGAATATCCTCAGCGACCGCGGCCGGAGAAAGGCCCAGAATATCGAGCGCCCATTCCCTGGAATCCCGCTTTCCTTCGGGAGATATTTTCCACNTCCGGGCGGCGCAAAAAGCGCCGCCCCTATNTTTGTCCAACTGGCGCGAAACGCGCCGCTCCTATTTTTGTCTTTGAACCGCCGGAGAGCAAACCAGGGAGAATGACTTCACAGCGCCTCAGGGCGCGTTCGTCACGATCAGAACCACACCGATGAGCAGAGTGACGGCGCCCGTCCATTTTTGCCAGGTCAGGACTTCCTCGTCCCGGAGCCAGATTCGTGTAAAGACCAGTGCGAACAGCGGAGCGGCGTATCCGATCGGAACGACAATCGAAACGGGTCCGAACTGAAACGCCGAGAAGAAAACGAGAAACGAGAACGAGTTCAGCAGGCCNGTGAGAATCATCATCTTGTATCCCCCGGNCTCGACCCGCCACCGCTCCTCCGGCGGGAGAAACGGCAGGAAAAGAAAAAAAGCGGGGATCGACGCGAGACTCGCGATGATGATGCCGATCATGATGTCCGGCATCACCAGAAGCGAGTACCGCCGGGTGGTCGAAGCAAATGCCATGACCAGCGAATGCGCGAAGGGCAGGAGAAGGTGAATCCTTCGCCAGTCCTTGTCGCCCTCGGGCTTGAGCGCGATCAAAAAACACCCGGACACCACCAGCGCGGTCGCCCCGAAAATGACCGGAGCCGGCTGCTCGCCCAACCAGACGACCGCCACGACAGTCGAGATGAACGGCGTCACCGTAATCAGGGGCATCGCCCGTCCGACTCCGATATAGCGGATGCTCAGATAAATCAGGGGCCGGGCGAGGCCAGGCGCCAGAAAACCGGTCAGAGAAAACCAGAGGGCGGCCTCGAGGGTGAGTTTTTCCCAATCGGAGAGATAAAAGGACAAGGCCACCATAAACGGAAGACCGACGATGACCGATATCAACGAGGCCGAGAAGGCGCTGCCCATGTTCATGGCCTTCCGGGCCATAACGCTGAACGCGCCGAACGTTGATGCCGCACAAAGGGCCAATCCTATGGCGAAATAGGTATTCAATCTGGGCCTCGTCGGGTTTTGACAAAACTCCCGGACGGGCCTTGAGCGGCCCGCCCGGGAGGGTCGGAGCGATAATCGTGGAGTTTATTAAAAGTAGGTTTGCCCGGGTCCCACCGTCGGAGTCCATTCGCAGTCGCCGAAGGGGCCCTCTCCGTTTTCCGTGATGTAGGCGATCCGGTCGTCATTCACATTTCCGTCGAACAAGGCGCGGTGGAGCCAATCCACGATGTATTGATGGTGGTCCAGGCCGGCCAGATTCTTCAGCTTCACCAGCGGGTGGAACTGATTCTCGAAGACCCACATTTCTTTCTTGCAGGTCAGATCCCCATATACCTCGATGGCGTCCTCGAGCGGGCAAAGCGGGTCGAACTCGCCCGTGGCGAGCAGCGTCGGGCACTGGACCTTGTCCATATATCCCTTGACCGTCATGTTTTTCGCCATCTCGTTGAACTCTTCCTCATCGTTCATCCCCGCCATGTACATGAAAACCTGCTTAAAGCGCGGAGACGACTGCGTGAAGATCGTGTTGTTCGGATAGAAGCAGGCCACCGCGCTCGCCAACGCCGCGATCCGGTGGTCGTAGCTCGCCAGGCGAAGCGACCAGAAACTTCCCATGCTGATTCCGTAGATGGCGATCTTCGAGGGCTCGATCTCCTCGCGGCCCAGAAGGTAATCGATGACCGCCGCCCCGGCGCGTTCGTAATTGTCCCCGACGGCGCGAATTTTTTGAATATTCGAATCCCCCTGGCCGGGGCCGTCCATAGCTATCACGTGAAAACCCCTTTCGGCGGCGACGTTGAGCCGCGCCCAGGGGAAAACCTCCTTGGACTGGTCCATTCCCGGAACGTAGATGATGCACGGCGCCTTACGCCGGTCGGGAAGCAGGTGAAGAAGGCATGAGATCGACTTCCCGTCGTCGAAGGGGACCTGTACGCGCTCGATGGGATAGGAAGCGCACTCCGACCGGCGATCCACCATCTCGTTCATCTTGTCGCAGAGATAGATTTTCACGGGGTTGTCATCGTAGAAAATCGGGTGCTGCGCCATTCGGTAGGACTCGATGGCGTGGTCGTAGTGCTCGGTGGCCGTCTGAGGGAAACCTTCGGCCTGCGCCTTCTTGGCGAGTTTTTCGTGAAACTCGGCCGCCTCGCGCCAGACCTTGGGGAGCATCTGATAGTTGTGGGCCCGCTTCCCTCCGGGGAGTTCGAGGTAGTCGCGCTCGAAGTTTTGAACGCGGCCGCGCATGTTAAGGGCCAGATCGAGCATCCACTGTTGGTTGTCGCGTTCTGTTCTCAGCTTCTTGATTGTCATTTTTTCTCCTTAATCGCATCGCCGGCAAATGGGCCGGAAATAAAATAAAAAAACGATTCCTTTTCGACTAAAACTGATGGGGATCAGCTCAATGGTACGGCTACGCTTTTGAGAGATCAACGAAGACAGTGATTCGGCGAATGCTCTAAAAAACCACTTCGCTCTCGCGGAGGCCGGCGATTTCATCGGCGCCGTATCCCTCGCCGGAGAGGATTTCATCGGTGTGCTCGCCCAGCAGCGGCGGGGCCCCCTCCCGGGTGGAAGACGCCTCGAGGCGGTAGGGAGCGCCCATCATCCGCAGGGTCCCGAGCTCCGGGTGGACCGCCTGGGTCAAAAAACCCATGGCCCGCATCTGATCGTCCTCGAGCAGGGCCGAGGGCGGTCGCACCAACGCGCTGGGGACACCGACCTCCTCGAACAGCTCGATCCACTCGTCGGCGGGCTTGGTCAACAATACCTCCTGGACCTCGGCGATGATTCGCTCCCGTTCGGCGTGGCGCCCGAGGTGAGTCGCGTAGCGGGGATCGCGCTTCAGTTCCTCCAGGCCCAGAACATCCAGGCCCCGCTCCCAAAAACCATCGGCATCCAGATAAAGGTAGAATTGCCCGTCGGCCGAGTCGTAGATTCGCGCGATTCTATCGTTCAGGGCGTCCCGGACTTCATCGATCGGCTCGCGGTCCGAGGCCCAGACAAGCCGCCCGGCCTGCATGGCGGCGGCGCTCCCGAGCAGGGAGGTGTCAATATACTGGCCCCGGCCGGTGCGGTTGCGCTCGAAGAGGGCCATCATCACGGCCCCGATGGTCAAAGAGCCGGTGAAATAATCCACGAAGTGCCCCTGAACGAGGCGCGGCTCGCCATTTTCGGCCTGCTGGGAGGGGATGCCCGCGTGGGTCTGAAGAATGGGGTCAAGCCCGCGGCGTTCGCGGAGAGGGCCCTTCTGACCGTAGGCGGAGACCGAGGCATAGACCAGCCGCGGATTTTCGGCGGAAAGCAACTCGTAGCCGAGCCCGAGATTTTCGGCGACGCCGGGGCGGTTTCCCTCGATGAAGACATCCGCTCTTCTGGCCATACGCCGGACGATTTCCTGTCCCTGCTCCTTCTTGAGATCGATGGCCAGGCTTTGCTTGCCCCGGTTCAGGCCGAGGAACAGGCGGCTGCCGCCCTCGAGCGTCGAGGGAAAGCGGCGAATCGTGTCGCCGCCGGGCGGCTCGATTTTCACCACGTCCGCTCCCGCGTCCGAGAGGGCGAGCGTGGCGAACGGTCCCGCCACATAGCGGGTCAAATCGAGAACGAGAATTCCCTCCAGTGCGCCCACGGCGCCCCCTCCATACTACACCTTCAGAACGATCTTTCCCGGCACCTTGCCTGTTATCAAGACTTCATGGGCGCGGGCCGCCTCGGCAATCGGAATCACCTCGCCAACGAGCGGGCGGACCTTTCCGGTCTCCAGAAGATGGTCCACCTGCCGTAGCATGTCGGAGAACACCGAATCGGCGTTGAACAGGCTCATCCCGCGAACATCGATGTCCTTCGAGTAAAAAGGCGGGTAAGTGACCGAGCCGACCGGATTTTTCCCCGTCCCGGCGCCCAAGAGAACCAGTTTCCCCTCCTTTTTAAGGGCGCGGCAGCTTCCGTCGAAATTCTCGGCCGAAACCATCTCAATGACCGAATCAACCCCATTCCCGCCGGTCTCCGCCGCGCATCTTTCGGCGAAATCCTCCTCCCGGTAGTTCACGACGACATCCGCTCCCAGAGAGGAGGCGACATCGGCCTTCTCCTTCGAACTCACGGTCGTGATGACCCGGGCGCCGGTTGCTTTCGCGATCTGGATCGCCATCGAGCCCACGCCACCCGCTCCGGCGTGGACGAGAACCGTCTGTCCCGGCTGAACTCCGGCCTTGACGACGAGAGCGTAGAACGCGGTGTAGAGCACCACCGGGAACGAGGCGCAATCCTCGAACGAGAGGTTTGAGGGGATATGCGCTGTGCGGAGACCGTTCAACCCTGACCTTTCGGCGTAGCTCCCGGTCATCGCCGCGCCGAATACGCGGTCCCCCGGTTTGAAACCTTCGACGCCCGCGCCCACCTCGACGACCTCGCCGGCCGCGTCGATCCCAGGCGTCCAGGGGAGCTCGAGGGACTTTGATAGAGGATGGGCGCCCGAGCGGAATGTCGTGTCCACAGGGTTCACTCCGGCCGCCCGCACTTCGATGAGCACCTGGCCCGGCCCGGTCGAAAGGTCCTCGGCTTCCTCGTATTTCATCACCTCCGGGCCGCCAAATTCGTGAACATGTATCGCTTTCATTGAGCCTCCCTCCCGGAATCGCCCCTTCTGCGGCGGGCGCTTCGAAAATAGATTAAAACTCCAATAATGGGGCCGGTTCCGGACAAGCGGAATACGAAGCCCCCGGCCCGCCGTGATTTCGTGAATCGAGATACCCCCCTTACCACAATCCGGCGGGGGGTGCCCAGCCGCGTAAAGAGGTGGGCGCGATCGTTTCGCCTCAAAGCGGGATCAAAAGTCTATCTTGACATTCATTTCGAGGAAGGGATAATAGCTCCAATAATTGGAAATGGAATAAGAAGGAAATTGCCCTCTGGAATTTTCGGGGTCAAAGCAGTTGTTTTTTTTACGAAATTCATCACCCCTCGTTCCGGTTCACGCAGCGCCGGCTGCCCGCCTTCATGAGTCCAGAGTGCGGTGCACGACGGCATGGATGTAAATCTCTCTCCAGGAGGATTGTCTGATGAAGAAAAAACTATCTTTGATTGTTGTCGCCGCGGCCGCCGTCGCCCTCGTTGCAAGCTCGGCCCCGGCCGCCGAGCGCGAGCGCTACCGTTTTGGCGGCGGCCCCTCGGGCGGCTCCTGGCACCCCGCCACGAGCGCGGGCACCCAGCTGCTCAACAGAAAGATCGGCAAAAAGTTCTACTTCCAGTACTCCCCGTCGGCAGG
>NYYB01000148.1 GCA_002685755.1 Nitrospinota bacterium | reverse complement strand
CTGGATTTTACCATGGCCGATAATGGAGAATTCACGTTCATCTGTCCCGCCTGCGGGGAGGCCGAACTCCCCTTCCCCGATAATCGCGTACCGAGCGAAACCAACTACACCGAGCTATCCGAGATTCATGGCTGCGCTCAATCCAAGTCAGTGCGTTTCGTCTACGGGAACGGCCACTCAAGCAGCTTCGGAGGCGTCATCCTCGAAGCCTCGGTTGAGGGGAGCCCTCGCTCCAGATGGGTTCCTCCGCGAACGGTAATTGCCTTCCACTTTTACCGGGACCAAACCTATCTCGCCCGCGAAGAAGCCTCCCCCGGCTTCTACCCCCAACCCCTGTTCCGGAACCGCATGGTCATCGACGGGGTGGAAAACGTCTTTGTGGCAATGACCTTCCTCCCCCACGGTGAAACCTGCTCGGATGAAATGCGTGCACGGGGAGAGCTGCTTGCCAAGGCGATGAGATAGCCGGTCCCACCGGGCCCTCCCTTCCCGTCCTATTTCGTTTTTAATATCTTCGCCGCGTTCCGAACGCACCTGAACCCGATGCGCGAGTCACTGAAGCCCGGCTCGGCGAGCCCCCGGGCGTCGAGCGTGGGCGGCTTCCCCCCGGAAGAAACCCATCCTCCCCGGTAGACCCTGAATCGAGCCGACCCGCTTCTTCTCTCCCCCGATTTTTCCTTTTTCTCCCGGCTCTCTGGTTTTGTGATATCTCTATTCACCCACTCGGCAATCGGTCCCCAGAACTCGCGGACACCGTAAGGGCCGGCAAGGCGAAAGGAAGTTGCTCGCCCATTCGTTTCTCTATCTGCTCCGGCTCCATAGAGCCGGCTCACCTTCCCTTCGCCGTCTTCCAGCGGCTCCCGCCCCCAGGGATAGGGCCGCCCATCGGATCCTCTCGCCGCCTTTTCCCACTCGCTTTCGGTGGGCAGCCCTCCGCCCGACCATCGGCAATAGGCGGCGGCGTCCTCCCAGGCAACCTGGACTACAGGAAGGTCTAGAGAGGCCCCGGTCTCACCTGCTCCTCCGGACGGATCTCGGGGGTCCGTATTCTCCCAAGTCGCCCGGCGCCTGAGGGTCCAGCCGCCCGCCTTGGTCATGACGCCGCCCGTCTCTTTTCTCCGGGCCACACTCAAGTACCCAGAATCCGCGACGAACCGCGCGAATTCTTTTTTTCGAACAAGGCGCTTATCAATGTAAAACCCCGCAATCGACATCCGCCGGGTGGGCGCCGTCTTCGTCAGGCTCCGCCGCTTGCCGATGATGACTCCCCCGCCGGGCACTAACGCCATCTCGCCCACCCCGCGGTAAAGAGCGGCGGGCGAGCGAACACCTTCAAAGAAAAAATCTCCTGCATCGGCAGGAACGAGCGGGATACTCACCCTCATTACCCGATCGGGGGGAATATCGACCTCGATGTCGCGCGCGTAATGGCTGAGCGCCTCCGCACGCACGCGCAGCCGGCCGGGCCGGGCGATGAAAGAGCCCGACGCCGATTTTACAGAGGCCTTTCCAGCGATCACCTCGACTCCCCCGCCGGGCGGAGAGGTGACGACAAAAAGGTGGCTGGTCGAGAGCTGGGGTCTCAGTTCATAGTCCAGCCGAAGCCCCGGCTCTACATAAATCCGGCGGGCAATGCTCCTCCCGCCGCCGCCCACCGCGTGGACTTCAAGCAGACCCGCGGGCTGATCCTTGAGAGTCAGCGGCGTCCGGCCGGCGGAGCGGCCCCCGAGAAATATCTCCGCTCCCGGGCCGGGCGTTGTGAGGTAAACATCTCCCGTCCCCTTCATTTCTTGAAGCTCGTCCCCACGCAGGGTTTGTCCAGAAATCAATTGGCCCAACATCTGTATCCTTGCCGATGGGTTCTCTCCGGCGACTCTCCGTATCGCCTCGGAAATGGGCGCGGTCCCGTCGTAGGAGTGGCGCAAAAAAGATTTCGTAAACAGGCTTCTGCCGCTAGCCGGATCGACTTCGAGGCGGCCCGGAACCAAAAGAATCCGGCCGGGCCCCGGAGGGAGGATGTGAAAACGGCTGAAGTCACTGATGCCCGTGTCGCCGTCCCGCCGGGGCGACCATTTTCGGGCCGCCTCCTCGTCTCCGGAGAAACCGGCATCTAAAATCATCACCACCCGCCGCGCCTTGATTCCCGCGAGGGCTTTTTGAAAATCAGCCCCGGACACGCTCTTGTCCCAAACTCTCCGGCCCCTCGTATCATGAGAAAGAAAATACAACTCCGGCCCGCCAGCGCCCCCCGGAATTACCGCCCCGTAACCCGAAAGATAAATAAGCACCGAATCCTGGGGCAGGGTGGCCTGGGAGAGTTCCCGGAGACCCTCGATGATAGCGTCCCGATCGGCATCTTTGTTCAACAAATATGTAATGTTTCCGGAGGAAAGCCCGCCGCGATCAAACTCATCGAACGCCAACGACGCGCGGGAGAGGTTCTGCGTCCCGAAGCTTTCGGGCTCAATTCCCTGAAGGAGGCGCACCCAGTCATTCGCCTCCAGGGCCGGTCCCCGAAGGGGTGGTATCAGGCGATCACCGTATTTGCCGATACCGGCGATAAACGCAAACCGGCGGGTCGGACGGGAGCTTCCTCTCCCGGCCCCGTATGCCCGGACAAGCCAGGCACCGGAATCTTTCTGCTTGGCGCCCGTTTGCATTTTCGCACCGCCCCCTGCAATCAGCTTTTTTTTCAATTTGCGTTTTCGGTTCGGCCGACCCTCCTCGGGAGCGAAAAACAGTCCCTCATTTCTCACCAAAGGGCGATACTCGCCACCACCTCGCCTGAGTTTGGCCGCGAGCCGCGACGGCCCGCCGACCTGGAAGCTCCGGGCAACGGAAATCCATCCCTTTTTTGAAAATGAAAATTCGTGGAAGCCGCCCGAAAGCGTCATTTCCAGGGGCGTCACGCCAACCGCCTTGCCGTCCACGCTGACCGCCGCGTCCGAGGGCGAGGATTCGATACGGATTCTCGCGTGTCCGAACCAGACGGACCAGTCCTTGGTGAGGAAAACAGTCTTGCTGGCCGTGGACTCGTCGGGAAATTTTCCTTCTATCCGGTGTGCGCCCCGGGGAAGGTCCGCCGAGAACGGGGCCGTCCGCCATTCGACAAGGCCCAGTACGCGGATTCGCGTACCCGGCAGCGAAGAGCGGACAGAGAGCCGGTGTTTGGGTGGAGATTTGAGCGGAATCGGCGAGAGTGCTCCGGCGGCGTGAGCGGTCGAGCCTCCCATCAGAAAAATGAAGACCAACCAAGCGCAAATGGGGACCTTGCCGATTATTTTTCGAATCCCGGGAATCACAGGCGGTTTTCTTTTAGGCGTCTTCGCCAAGGAGCCGATTATAAATCGCCGCCGCCAGGGCAAAAAAAACGAAACCCACGCCGAAACCCCAAAAGACGCCGGCAATCGCTCCTCCGATGGTCGGTCCGAACCCGGCGTAGAACTCTCCTATCATCTCGGCGAATTTCACGCCCACCCCGAACAACGCCCCCGCCAAGCCGTAGAGAAAAAACACCACCGCATAAACCAACCCGAACGCAACTCCGAATTTCAAGGCGTTAATCTTCAAGGTGAGTCTCCAGATGACAGGCGGCCGGATGGCGGGCGGCGCTCTTTATTATACCGCCGCGGGGGCCGGTTCGCCAAAAAATCTGTATAAAGGATTTTCGACGGGGTTGCTCCGGCGAAACCGCGCCAAATCTTTTTTTGAATCCGGTAAAGGGAGGCTTCAATGGCGGACGAAGGAAAATACCAGAGAGGATTGGCTAATCGGGCGAAAGTGTTTGGAAATGAGGGCGAGGAACGGCGACGGGCCTTCGAGGCGGCGAACCCTGATTTCGCCCGTTTTGTCACCGAAAACGTATTTGGCGATCTTTATGAGCGGAAAGGAATCGACCCCAAGGCCCGCGAGACGGTGATTCTTGCCATTTTGTGCACCCTCGGGCGGGACAACGAATTCGAGCACCACGCCAAGGCCGCAATCAACATGGGCATGAGAAAGGAAGACCTTCAGGAGATCGTCATGATCTGCGCCTACTACGCCGGCGCCCCCAACGCCGTCGGCGCGACGAAAGCCATGCTCAACGTGTACAAAGAGATGGGAATGGATTAATCGGAGGGGAAAAAGACCCAGTTTTTATTTTCATCCCTTTTTATGGTTTCCTTCAGGGTTTTGTGAGCCATCTGAAGCCGATTCGAGGGGAGGCCGGTCAAGCCCGCGATTTTCACTAAAGTTCCGTCTTCATCTCCCAGATTCATAAATTCCGAGGCGTGGGTGATGCCCGCCTTGGACCTGAGGGCTTCCTTGTCCTCGTGAAAAACGCAAATAAGCGCTGCCTGCTCTTTCCAGTCCCTAAGCTGTCCCAGCTCGAATGGCGTGTAAAGGAGAAGCTTTTTCATGGAAAAACACGCGAGATCGCTGACGGTTTCGATACTCTCCTCCCGAAGCCTCGATTGATTTGTGGAGGAGAAATCTTTCAGGAACGAGAGAGAAAAACTGTTCTCGACATCACTGGACACTTTTTTCCCAAGGCGCTTTTGGGAAAAGGTTTCGATAAAGTTCAGCCCTCGTTGCGGAAACATTCCCATCGTATAGGCAGTCGGGATAATCCCTGTTTCGCCCAATGCATGATAAACGGCCAACGCCACGACGCTGGCCACAACGATGCGAAGACTCATAATAAAAATGGATCGGGGCGCCAGATCCAAGAGAACCATCCACCACATCAAATCCTGAATTGCATAAACAAAAGCGCCGATAAATCCTCACTTAAACGCGGCCAAGCCCTGTGTGTATTCATCGTAGGGAGGGTAAAAAAAAGAAAAAAGGGTTCCCGTGGTCAGGATGTTGGCGCCATTTTCAAGATCGATCACACCCAGACTTGAAGCCGTTCCGGCTATAAGGATAATTGTCATCAATATCGACGGATATGGATAACCTTTCCATCGATCATTCCAGTCTTTATCGTCCTTCAAGGATACCGTTTCACCGATACTTGCCAAATTTTGGGCGACAATATTTTCCTTGATTTTCAGCCAGTTTTTTTTAAAGAGAATGATGGTCACAATAAAAATGAGGGAAACCGTAGTCACGGATGCCAAATTAAAAAACCAGGGACGAGGCACCATATCCATGTTTGGATTTAGCAGGCATTTCAACCACGCAACGATCGGGAAGTCTATGCATTCTTCAATAAGAGAACTCATTCGCTTTTCCTCCACAGCCGCTCAGGAGGTCCGGGATAAAAAGGGAGCGGTTCTTGCGCCCAGGGCCAAAAAACCAATCTCTACAATTCAACTGATAATTTAATAATAATACCAGCAAATATAATGTCAACGGAATTTTTGCAAAACAAAANGGGATGAGCCAGCCANATAAAACTAGAATTCAGGCAAAAATCGTAATTTATTTAGACCGGAGGTTATTCGCCGGAAACCCAGGCCTGGCCCGAAGAAGTGGCGGGCGAGGGAGTTAGTCCGGGCCCAGATCAGATCGGATTTTTTCGCCCAGCGCCTCTATGACCGCNGTGGTGGTATTTTCCAAAGTGTCACGGACNCGGGCCCCCGCGGCAAAAGCGTGGCCGCCGCCATTGAAGTTCATGGCGACATCGTGAACCGTGACCNGTCCTTTCGAGCGCAGACTCACACGGATCAGGTTTTTATCGAGCTCCGAGAAATAGGCGATCACTTCAAGAGAAGCGACGCTTCTGGGCACGGAGATGTATTCCTCGGTCTCCTCGCGNTTGACGCCAAATTTTTCNAGNTCNTCGTTGCTCATGGCGAACCAACCGAGGCGGCCGCCGCATTCGATATGCAAATTGCTCATGAGATGACCGAGCAGCTTCAGAGAGGCCGCGCTGTTCGACTCCCAGAAAATGGCGAACGCCTCGGACGGTTTCGCGCCCAGCTCAACGAGGCGCGAGGCCCACCTGAAGGTTTTTTCGGAAGTGTTGTTGAACCGGAAATGGCCCGTATCGTAGGAGAGTGTGGCAAAGAGNGNCCGAACGATGAGCGGATCGTCGAACGGATAGCCCTCCTCTTCGAGAAAATCGGCGATCATCTCGCCGACCGAGGCGGCAACGGTGTCGATCACGTGCGGGCCGTCGAAATCACCCTCCTCGCGGATATGGTGATCGATTACNGCGATGGGTAGCCCGCTGTCCGCGACGGCGTGGTGAATCCTCCCGAGGCGGGTGGGCTTTCCCGTATCGAGGACGAATATTCCATCGAAATGGCCCGCCCAGTCCTCGTGGGCAAGTAACTCCTCGCGCGTTCGGACCAGCCCTTCGGGATCGTATGGCCCCAAAAAACTCGGGCTGTTTCCCTCGACCACTATGGTTGTCTGCATTCCTTTCAGGCGTAGATAACGGCTCAAGGCGACACAGGCGAGGAGCCCGTCCCCGTCGGGGCCTATGTGGGTGAGAAAAAGAAACCGTTTGCGTTCNGAGATGAATCCGCGAATGGGGTTGAACAGATCGCCGCCCGGCTCGCTTAGGGGCATCATTCGGGTCCTGACAGCCGAAGGCTGGGAAGTTGACGTAGAACCAAGTCACGGATTTTTTCGGGCTCGGTCAAGGGCGCGAGGATTTTCCCTTCCTCCATCACCGGTGCGAGCATCTGCTCCATCACCCCGCCGCACTCCTCGCAATCGCCGTAAGGCCTGTCAATGGGAATGACGCTCTCCCAGCCGCAGTCGCGGCACCTGAGAAAGTGTTTCGCGCCGGATGCCTTTCCGCGCTTGGCGATCGCTTCGCCTTCGATCTCAACGATGTCCATCGAATAGTCGATGGTAGCGGCGGCGCTAATCGCCGTTCCGACACCGAAGCCGCCGTCCACCGAATCACCCAGGGCAATTATTTTATCCTCGTCGAGACCNCCACTCACGAAAAGTTTGACGTGCCGGTAACCCGCCCGGTCGAGTTCCCATCGGACCTCCCGGAGTATCTGTTCGAAATCCCCGCGTCTCGAGCCGGGGGTGTCCAGGCGGACGGCGTAGAGGCGAACCGTGATGGCCTTGGCGGCATTGAGGGCCTCGAACTTCTCGTCACCGAATGTGTCAACCAGAGCCACACGTCGAACGCCGTCCTCGATTGTCTCGTCAAACGCCTTGAGCGCGGGGACGAGTCCCCCCATCATGAGAATGAGAGAATGAGGCATTGTCCCAATAGCCGGGAGTCCCAGCATCTCCGCCCCGCTGGTGAGGGCCACTCCGTCGCATCCGCCGATATAAGCCGCCCTGTCGATCATCGGGGCGATGGACGGATGCATCCGCCGGGCCCCGAAGCTGACAAGCTGAAGATTTGCCGCAGCAATGCGGCAACGGGCGGCCTTGGTGGCGATGCCACTCGACTGGCACATCAGGCCGAGGATTGCCGTCTCTAATGAGCCGAAATCGTTATAGACGCCTTCGATTTCCATGACCGGTTGAAAGGGCCTAAACACCGTCCCCTCGGGAACGGAGCGGACGTTGACAGGAAGGTCTTCAAGGAGGGAGAGAATTTCCGCAAGTCCGACAAAAACGCTCCAGTCCGACGGAAGAGACTTGGCCATCACCTCCAGGCGCGCACGCTTGCGGATATTCTTGGCTTCGAGAACTCGCTTGGCCCGCTCGAAGTAGACATCCGTTATTTTTCCGGATCGGATTTCGTCAAAATTTGACGTGAAAAAGCTCAATGGATGCCGCCGATAAGAAAGGTTCTATTCCGCGGGAGCGGCCGCTTCTGCCTCCGGCTCCGGCTCGACCGGCCGCCTTTCGTTTTCCATGTTGCGGAGACCGAAGAGTTTTCCCCAGGGACGGGGGCCGTTAAAATTCGACTCTTTCTCCCAAATATCATAGAGGCGCTCTTTCTCGAAGACCAAATCGTCACGAAAGTAACCGGTGGTCTCGTACTGGTTCGTATGAACGATGGATTTCGGGGTGGTCGGGCACGACTCCACGCACAAACCGCAGTACATGCACCTCATGTAGTCTATATAAAATTCCCGGGCATACATCTCGCGACCCTTGCCCGCAGTGGAAATAGTGATGCAATCCACCGGGCAGGCTTTCTCGCAATTCAGGCAGCCGATACAGTTCTCCTCGCCCGTTTGGAAATCGCGCGTCAAACCCAGAAAACCGCGAAAGCGCTCAGCCATCTCCCATCGCTCGTCGGGGTATTGAAGCGTAACCGGTTTCTTGACCAGATGACGGAGCGTAATCGTCAACCCCCGGACAATATCATATAGAAAAAACCGCCTGATAGCAGTCGAAAGCTGCATTTCAAATCTCCCGTTCGGCGTTAATTCACCATCCGCCGGAGAATATCATATTACGAAGCGGCGGGGGCGGACTCTTTCTTGGCGTCTTCCTGGGCTTCCAGGTATTTTTCGGCCGCCACGGCCGCCGTTGTCGCATCGCCGGAGGCGTTCGTAATCTGCCTGATTAACTGGCTCCTGCAATCGCCGGCAACAAAAAGGCCGGGTATATTTGTCTCCATGTTCTGATCGGTAATGATGAACCCGCTTTCGTCTTTTTCCACATCTTCCTTGATGATATCGGTGTTCGGGATAAACCCGACGAAGACGAAAAGCCCGTTGGCTTCAATATCCTGCGTTTCGCCGGTTTTGACATTTTTCAGGCGAATCGCCTTCATCTCCTTGTCGTCTCCGATCACTTCCTCGGCCACATGGTTGAGAATGAATTCGACCTTTTCGTTTTCCGTGAGCTTGTCCACGGCCACTTGGTGCGCCCGAAACCCTTGGCGCCGGTGAACGAGATAGACTTTCGAGCCGTACTTCGTGAGGAACTGGGCCTCTTCGACCGCGCTGTTCCCCCCGCCGACGACGGTGATGACTTCATCCTGGAAAAAAGCGCCGTCGCATAAGGCACAGTAGCTCACTCCCTTTCCGGCATATTTCTCCTCGCCTGGAATATCGAGTTTTCGCGGAAAACCGCCAGCCGTATAAATCACCGCGCCGCAGCGGTATTCGCCCATGTCGGTCTTGACGAAAAAATCGTCGCCGTCTTTTCGGATTTCGGAGACTTCCTCCATCTCGATTTTGAGGCCGAATTTAACGGCATGATCGGTAAATTTCTGAGCGAGCTCCGGACCGCCAATCATTTCGAAACCCGGATAGTCCTCAACGTGCTCGGTATTGAGGATTTCGCCGCCCGGGGCGAGCTTTTCAAAACACATGACACTGATCTTCGAGCGCGAGACGTAAAGGCCTGCCGTCAAACCCGCCGGGCCCGCGCCCACAATGATGATTTCAAAATCCCTATCTGCCACGGCAAAAACTCCTTCGGCTGGGTCGGTGACGGCTATGGAAGTATTGCGGTCCGGCATCATTCAAGCGCAAAACGGGGGCGATTTTAACACTGGCTCCAGGAGATGCCAAGCCAAGCGTTGATTTGGAAGTAAAGAGGAAGAAGCGACCTTAAAGCGTTAAACATTAAAAATTCAACTGTTTGCGGAGGCAACTAGGTTGCTTCCCCGGCTTTAATCATTCGCATCCCCGCGAGGAAGGAAAAGAGAAACACCACCGTAAGGACGGCGGCGGAAAACCACACGTACTCGGCAAGGTAGGCGCCCAGCGCCGTCCCTCCAAAGAGAACGGAATAAACCGGGAGGTGGCAGGGGCAGGTGAAAAAAGCCGCCGCCAGAAGCGCCTTCCCGGCGAAACCTTTCGCCGGCGGGTCCTCTCTCTGGTCTCCCGTCTCCAAGGGTTCGCGGTTCATTTCAATTTGTCCCTTAATTCGATGCTTTCAGCGGATAGGCCTTGTATTTGAATTTAGCGAGAGCCCCGGCCATCTGAGCGACGGTGGCCTTTTGGGGATCGTAGAGCACCTCGGCCTGCGCCTTGGCGTAGCTGACGTTTTTTACTCTCACACCGGGAAGCCTGTCCAAGGCCCCTGCGACCAGTTGCGGTCAGGTGAAAGGTCAGCTCATCCCCTCGACACGAAGGGTCAGCCGCTCGTAGCGCGTCTTATCGACTCTCTCTCGGACCGGCCTGCCCGATGTGAACCGCGGGTCAAGTGGAGGGATGGCGGCTGTAGCCTCTTTCCGAAGACTCGACACGGCCCCAGGAAATTCATCGCTTTGAAAATCGACACCCACGAGCGCGCCCGCCGGGGTGTAGGTGACAATCAGGAAAAACAAGACCATCGCCGTATTCGCCCCGAGCATCCACTTACGGTATTTTCCGCCCGTAATCGCGCAAAACTGCGTCTCGCATTCCTTCGCCTCGCGCAGGTACTGCGCCTAGACCGGTGACAACGCCGCCACGGCCAAGGTCATCAAATAAACTTTATATTTCACCAAAAAAACAGTGAGCAGGCTCCCGCCCAGCCCCGCCGCGACTAGAATCAGAGGGACGACGCAACACGAAACGCCCAAAATTCCTGCGAAAACTCCATTGTTTTTGGGGTTCATCGGTTTTTTCTCCCAACCAAGGAAGCACTTGCCCGGACCTTTCTTTAACGCTGGGGGAGGAAAAGCATTCCCCGCGCTGGGGGAGGGAGGGGGAGGCATTACACGCCTTTTCCCTCGAACGCCTCTAGAATCGGGCACTCCGAGGCGGGCGCCGTCTCACGGCAAGCGGAGGCGAGCCGGACGAGTTGTTTTTTCACCGCCCGAAGCGAACGAAGTTTCTCGTCTATTTCGGCGATCTTTTTTTCCGTCCGGGCCAAAACGTCGCCGCACATCGCTTCCTCGTCCAGGCGAAGCGACATTAGCTCTTTGATTTCCTTGAGCGAAAATCCGAGCGATTGCGCCCGTTTGATGCTTCGGACAAGGGATGCGGTTTCAACGGGATAGACGCGATATGCGCCCCGCCGCTCCCGGGGACACTCTATGAGGCCGCGTCTCTCGTAATAGCGGATGGTCTCGACGTTCACATCCGCCTTCCGGGCAAGTATGCCAATCGTCATCGCGTCCATGATCGGCCTCCTGTCCCGTAGCGTTATCGCTCCGGGATCTTCACGAACTCTCCAGCGCAAAAGCTCCGAACTCCTTGGTCAGGACAAACTCGGCCCCGTCATGCCGGATGAGGGTCCCCGGCGGCGTATCATCATCGATGGGCAATCGCTCGCCGCAGCCAGGACAAGAAATCAATTGCGCCGCGCGAAGGACATCTTCTCCGTTCTCTTCGCCGAGGCGAAGCATGATGCCCGCGCAGTTGGGACAATCGAACAATTCGTCATACGATGTACCGGCCGGTACGGGAATCGCCTGGCCTCATACCGGACAGAAAAGCCACCGCTCCTTTGCTGCCATTTTCCGGGCTCCCGTTATTTGATTCCTAAAAGCTGCTCAAGCCGCCCGCGATCAAAACCGATCACCATCTCGTCCCCGACGAGAATTGTAGGTGTGCCGCGCGAGCCGGTTTTTTTAAACGCTTCGAGCGCCTGGGAATCTTGATCCACGAGGTTTTCCGTGAAGGGAATACCATGATGTGAGAGAAACTCTCTCACGGCCTTGCATGGGGGTCAGGTCGTGGACGAGTAAACGATGACTTCTTTTACGCCTTCGTTCATTTCTTTCTCCTGTCTTCAGCGAAACAATAGGCGGCCGCGCCGCGATGGGAGTATCCTGTAGCCTGTACCTAGGTACGGGGTCAAGCCGCTCACGCAAGGCGCCAAACAGCCATCCCGAATTGAAACCATTCGATGGGTGTAGAAAATTACTTTCGGCTTGGGGGCTTGGCACCGCAGGGATTCGCCGCCGCGCAGGGGTTGTTAGGCTTCGCAAGAAGAGGCCGTCCCCATTGCGGAAAGGCCATCAAGAGGATCACCGCTGCCGCTCCCAGGTAAAGGCGGTAGTCCGTGCCGCTTCGTGGCTTAAACTCGGCAAGTACCGCAGCCGCGCCCCGTGTCCATGCGATGGAGACGCGGTTCTTAAAGTGGCGAAAAAACATCCACGCCAGCTAAGCGGCCGCAAAAATCAAGAAGTAAGGGCGATAGGCCGTTAAGCTGCCAAGGCCGCCAAAAATCGAGGCTCCGAGACTCGGAGCCAGCGCCGGGACTCATCAAGCAGTGGAGGCAGCTCCTGAAAAAATAGAACCCATCCAACCAATTCTTTTCTTCGCTTCGGTATCCGTCATTATATTCACCTCGGCGGCACGGGCCGGAGGGCGTCCTCCAGATTTAAACCCACACTCCATGCCCATATACGAAGTCAAGCCGGACCGGAAAAGCCAGGGTATCGCTACGAACTGGCCTAGGGATTAATGGACCGAGTGCTGATTCCCGGAATCGCAGGGATTACTGGATTCCGAAATTTGTTGAATTATGGGACGCGGAGATTCCGCGGCAGGGACGACCCTCTGCCGAGGATAGGATACCGCGCAAGGGTTCGCGGGTTTGAAATACTGGGTCACGCTCCAAGGCGGCGCGATAATCACAGCAAGGACGAGGAGCGAACCGATGTAGAGCCCGGCGTCCCGTTCGCTCGAGGGACGGAGGCAAACGAAAATCGCCGAGAAACCTTCTCCCCAAGACCTTGATATACACCACCCGTAATGGCGAAAGAACGTCCACACAAGAGCGACGATTGCAAATGCAACGAAATAGGGCCGGTAAACCGTCAGGCTACCCAGCGCGCCGATGATAGCGGCCCCGAGACCCGGGACCAGAGACGGCGCGCATCAGGGGCTAACCCCCGTTTTCACCAACAACATCTTGAAAATTTCGGCGAGCCGAACCTCTTTTTTTTCCACCATCGTCCCTCTCCCCTTTTTACGCAAAACACTGGTGGTCGTAGGTGATTAGAAATTCTATACCCCGTACTATAGTACGGAATCAACCTGCGATTTCGCCTGTCAGGGCCGATCAACCGGAGCCGGTCGGGCTCAGCTACCGTTCAGCTTCCGGTAAGCCTTCTGCATGATGAGGGCATTTCCAGGGTTTTTGGACTGAGTGACAGGGAGTGGCATCAAGTGAACCTGAGCTATAAATCTCAAAGAGTTGTATATAAATCGAGGTGAGCCTGAATAACATCGGTTGGTACTGATACACACCGGTTATGGACACCCATATGAACACCAAATTTGATGGGGTCGATAGGGCTCTGCACAACACACCCGCACCGACCTACTCCGCCCCCGCTGGCGCGTTTTCGGATTCTTTGGTGGTGGATTAGTAATTCGCCATGCACAGGCCTGACTTCGGAGGGTATGATAAAATTCCACAATCAAAGACATTGTTTTTTAAGACGGCAATTC
>NYYB01000011.1 GCA_002685755.1 Nitrospinota bacterium | reverse complement strand
TGACGCAGTCACCCATGTTATCCTAGCTCTGGTGGTCGGAGCGCACTTCGGGAGCCTCCTCATCGCCGCAAGCGCAATAGCCGCCGGCGCGATCATTCTCCGCGTTGCAACACGGCTCGATCCAAAGGCAACCGAGGGAACTGGCTCTCCGACGAACGAACTGATGCGCCACATGCTGTTCACCCTTCTACTGGCCGAGCAGTTTAACTTCGACCATGAGTACATTTTAGTTGCGGTATTCTTGATGAATTCCGTATCGATGCTGGCGCCATTTCCGATGCCCGCTCTCATCAGAAAGCGGGTCAAATCAGCCGCTGCGATTGGTCTTGTGAATGTCGCTTTGGTGGCCGCATGGTTAGTGCCCATCGCCTCGTCGGTGGTTACAGCGGCCTTCCTTGCCACCTATATGTACTCCTTCGTTTCGGGATGGGCCGGGTGGCGAAAATCGTGAGTTCCGCGAAAAGCGGACTCCATTCAAGTCATGAGGGTTTAATGGGGCTGAGTAGGCTATAATTTTTATCTTGAATTGTTCCGGCCGGGACGCCTTGTCGAGCCGGAATATCATCTCCTTCCGGTGACAGGGGAGACTGAATATGAATCAAGAAAAACAAGTTCCCAGTGCTTTAGAGCAAGAAGTTTTGAGCGCAATTGAGGGTTCAAGTATGGATAATCTTTGTTCGGTTACCGAAGGTCCTGCCATACACATTGTAGGACCATCGTCTACGAAGGAATATATTCCTAAAGATGGAACCGAGCATAACGTACAGAAAGGAGAGGTTTATGCAACCTTTAACACTATTGCCGCTTTGTCAGGCAAACATTTAACATATATCTTTAATAGGCAAGAAGATGGCAGTTTGAAACATACGCATTCAATTTTGCATAAGATGAGTTAGAAAGTGACACTTGCAGGGATATAAATCCAAAGACTAAAAAAAAGGTTCAACGAGTTAAGCTCGAAAGTGACGTTCGGCCTCAGTTGAAGGGGCGGCGTATCCTTACCCAGAGCCAATCAAATATTTTCTAGTATCACATCAACTCCCCCCCCAAAAAACCGGCTCTCTAAGTGAAAACCGGGGAGCGGTGGTGTGCGTTGGCGCGTTTCCGGCTAGAGTGTCGGGCCGGGATTCCGCGAAATAGGAGCCTCCCCTCCAGCCGCTTGCGCCGGCAGCCGATCAGGCCCCGGCGGTCTCGGGCACGGCGGCGTAAGGCGCCCGCGCGAGCAGATAGGCGATGATAACCATTCCCACGGCGAAGACGCCCGACCCCATGTATATCGCGGAGAATGAAAACCCGCCNGCCNCCNGTATCCACCCGACCCCCCAGGAGCCGGCGCCGATGCCGAGCATGACGGACGAGANCATGCAGCCCGNGACGAGCCCCGAGGTTCCCGGACATTCCCCCTCGGCGAAGCTGACCGCGATGGGCAGGCAGGCCGAGCAGCCCAGACCCGCCAGGCCGAACGCCGCGATGCTGGCNAGGGGTCCTTCCACGGCGGGGAGGATAAGAAACGCCGCNAGAATCATCGCGGGCATGGCGGCCAGAAGCCAGNGCACCGGGAACCAATAAGATACGCCCGCCGCCAGAAACCGGCCCNCCGTTATCATGGCCCAGTAAAAAGACAGCGCNAAGCCGGCCCATTGGGCGGTGAGCCCTTTTTCCTCGTGGAGATAGATCACCGCCCAGTTGGCGAAAACGGTCTCGCAAATGCCGTAGAGGAAAATAAAGCCCGCGAATCCCCAGACCCGCACCGGCAGGCCCCGGATCAGGGCGGCCACCCCACCCGTCTCGGAATCCGGCGGAGGCGGAGGCGCCCACAGCGGAAGCGCAAAAATCCCCAGCGAGAGGATAAAGAAAATACCTCCGAGCGTGGCGGGCGCGCCCCNCCATGTCCCCGACTCGATAAATATTCCGATCATCAGCGGCGCAAGCGCCATCCCCAGGCCCATGATGCCGTAGAGGCCGGAGAGGGCGGCTTCGGATTTTTCGCTGAACAGGCCCGNCGCGTAAGCGTTCAGCGCGGTCAGGGTGGCTCCGATTCCGACCCCGACACCGGATATGGCCAGAATCGTCACCCAGTAGGTGATGGCATGCGCCCCGAGAATAACCTGGGTCGAGGCCAGGGCCCCCATCGAAAACACATAGGAAATGAGCCCGGTCAGCAATACCGGCTTGAGCCCCCATCGCCTCGCCGCCGGGCCGGCGAAAATCGAGGTCAGTATGGCCAGGACGATCATCGGCGCGAACAGGGAACCGAAATCGGCGTTTGAGAAACGATGGAATTCGGGGTTCTTGAAAATATTTCCCAGTGCGGGAAAGGCGACGAAACACGCGCCCTGTCCGAGCCCGGTCAGATATATCGCGGCAATCGCGAGCCCGCGTTGAGAGCCCCTCTCCATGATCGTCCTCCCGCGGGCAAGCCCGAGTGAATTTCCGCTAAAAAATCCCCGAGAGGAGCGGGTCAAGCAGGGCGGCCCCGGTCTCGCGGTTGCGTCCCGGCCGCTAGCCGTTTCTCTTTTCCGCGCCGAGTTCTCAGACCGCTCCCGGCGGCTAACCACTCTCGGCAACCACTCCCGTCAGCCGAGGCCGAGCGTGATCCTCTCTTTCGGTCTCTAGGTTGCGCAGGTGCGAAACCCGGCGAATACATCGTTCCTATGGGGCGGGAAAAAATTGCGGTACTTATTGTTCCCCAGGCGGGAGCGCGTGGCCCAAGCCCCCCCCTTCAGCACCTTCCGGTATCCAAACCAGGGGGCCGAATACTCCTTGTAGGGAAAGTCCACGATATAGCCGGGAAAGGGATAGAACGGAGAGGCGGTCCACTCCCAAACATTTCCTATCATCTGGCGGCATCCGAAGGCGCTGTCCCCAAGGGGGAAGGCTCCGACGTCGGCGCACCCGAGGAGACGTGAATCCAGGTTGGCCCGATCAGAGGCCGGAGGTTCGTCTCCCCAGGGGTATCTCCGCTTACGCTCGGAGATTCCGCCGCCATCGGCGGGCCCAGCGCCGGCGGCCATTTCCCACTCCGCCTCGGAGGGAAGCCGCCTTCCGGCCCAGTTGCAATAGGCTTCGGCTTCATACCAACTCACATGAATCACCGGGGCGTTTTCCTCGATGGGAATCATTTTTTCATAATTCCGCCGCAGCCACCCCTTCTCGCCGCGCCGCCAGTAGATGGGATGCAAAAAACCTCCCTTGGTGCGCCATATCCAACCCTGCTGGCTCCAAAACTCCCGCCGATGATATCCGCCGTCCTCGACGAACCCGGCAAATTCCGCATTCGTCACCGTAGCGCGGGCTATTTTGAAGGACGAGACCTCCACGGGGTGCGCCCATTTCTCGTTGTCAAACACAAAGGGGAGGTCCGGCGTGGCCCCGAGTTGAAACGTGCCCCCGGGTATTTCCGCGTCGCCGGGGCATGGCCCCGTTTCGACGGAGGCCGGGTCCGGATGAGTGGCGCTGAGCCGCGGTCCGGGATATCCCAGGGTTTGTCTCATGTACGTAAAAGCCTCCCCGTGCATATCCTCGTGATGCACCGCGTTGAGATAAAAATACGTCTCCTCCGCGCTGGGCTCATGCGAACCCAAACGATCGATGGCCATATCGTAAATTTGTTGCATGTAACTCAGCGTTACCTTTTTCGAGGGCAAGGGCAATGACCAGCGATCGTCGTGATCCACCGTGAACGAATTATACAGGTCGTCTCCTCCCTCCATGACGGGTTCCTTGTGATCAAGAACCCGCGTGAGGAAGACGTCATAGAAAAACGCAGTATGCCCAAGTTCCCAGAGGAACGGATTCACATTTTCCTGAAGAGGCACGGTATAATTATCGTCATACAGATCGGCGACCAGTTCCAAGGTGCGCTCGCGCGCGTCATTCACCATCCCCACGAGCTCGGAAGCCGGGAGTCTGAAATGTTTGTCCTCTAAAGCGATATTTTCCATGGTGACCCCTCCTTAGCCGAAATGACGACCTGAATCGACGGCCGAAACCCTTCCGGGACAATCCACCGCCATAAGCCGGGGGGCTGCCCCGGCCGCGCGATTGCGTCCCCGCCGACCTTTATTAGCGCTAGCGTTTCTCTTCTCCGCGCCGGGTACCCTAACCCCTCTCGGCGACCGCTCTCGTCAGCTGAGGCCGAGCTCTTCTTCCATCTTGCGGACCAGCGGAATGACGTTTTGACCGACCCGCTCGCACTCGGAATGAAGCGGGAACCCGGACATGATCAGAAGATTGATCCCCGCCTGCTCGAACTCGACGATCTTTTGTGCGCACTGCTCGTAGGAGCCGACGATGGAAACCCCCGTGCCCGAGCGCGCCTTGCCGACTCCGGTCCACAGGTTCGGCTCCATCACCGCGGTGTTAGCCCGCGCCTTCTGGTCCAGCGTCCCGACGCTCTCGGTCTTGGAGGCCGACTCTTCCCGCAGGGTCATCAACTCGGGATCGACCTGGGAGACGAGCTCATGAGCCGCCTCGAAGGCTTCCTCCTCCGTCTCGCGGGCGACGATGTGAAACCGGGTCACATATCCGAGTCTCCGGCCCGTGCCGCTCAACCGGGCCTCCATCTCCTGGACCCGCTCGGAGCACTGATCGGGGTTCTCGCCCCAGAACACGTAATAGTCGGCCCGCCGGACGCTGATCTCGCGCGCAATCTCGGATGAACCGGCGATTAAAATCGGAATATGCGAATTATGAAGCGGCTTGGGGTACAGGGTTGCGTCCTTGAGGGTGTAAAATTCTCCCTCGAAGGAGAATTTTTCCTGGGTCCAGAGCCCTTCAAAGACCTGGAGATACTCCTCCATCCGGCGATAGCGCGCATCGTGGTCCATTTCCTCACCGTACATCGAGAGGGGGGAGCCGCCCGTGATGATGTTCGCCAGAAGCCGCCCCCCGCTCAGATGGTCGAGCGAGGTGAGCATGCGCGCGCATATGGCGGGCTCGATCAATCCCGGACGGACGGCCATGATGAGTTTGAGCGTTTTTGTCGCCGTGGCGACCGCCGTCGTGTTGACGAGGGCGTCCCAGGCCGGGGCCTGCCGTCCGTAATTAACGCTCAATTGGTGCGAGGGAGACAGGATGGTGGAAAATCCGCTTCGCTCGGCGTTTTGAGCGATGCGGCTGAACGTCTCGAAGCTCGGCGGATCGTCGGCGAATTTTTGGCCGATGTGGGCGGCGTCTCCGTCGCATGATAGATACCAGACCAATTCGATGGACATCACTCTCCCCCCTATTGGCGCCGGCCTTTGGAGGAACACGGTTACCCCCCCGGCGAAACGCCTGAATATCCACGGTGACCCACGGACTAATTACCATTCAAATCCCTGATGTCCCCGGGCACCAATGACACAACCACTCACATTGCGATACTTAGGCCATAAATTACTCTTTTCTCGTGCCCCTATCAACACGAATTAGCTTTAAACCGGAGTTATGCGGCGACACCCCCCCTTTTTCAGTTTTAGGCCTATTCGCCCTTTTTCGGGCTGCGCTTCCCCGGTCTGCGCCTACCGAGGGGTACGCCTCCCGAAGGCGGCGCCTCCCGCAGGGAGGCTGAAAGAGACCTCCCGGGCACCTCATCCAAGGTTACGATGCGAGGGTGGGAAATTCGGGGATTAAGCGGACCTACTTTTCCGGCGGGGTGAGCGCCACATCCTCCGTCTCGCCCACGATGATGTTGTCGGGCAGCAGGGCGGGCGGCTCGTCCGAGGCCATGTGCTTGAAAAAAGCGGCGGCGGCGCGCTTGTGGCGTTCGACGACGGCGTCGGGCATGTCCGGCGAACTGCCGCGCCGATTGAGGACCGGGCCTTCGGTTGTCGCAAGATCGTGCACGCCATCGAAGTCCGGCACCGGCCTCCCCGTCCGCTCTCCCTGCTCACGGTCCACTGTGCAATCGGCGACGACCCATCCGCCGTTCAGGTAGACCTCGCCCACCGAGTGCCAGGGCTGGGGGCGCGTTCCGTACACCTTGCGCATCTTCTCGGGCAGGAAAGGCTTGTCGGGGCAATCGACGATCTCGAAACCGATGCGGGCCGGAACGCCCGCGGCGCGGCACAGAGCGGCGAAAGCGGCCGCCTTGTGCATGCAAAATCCCCGGCCCTCGCGGATGAAATCAGAGGCCTTGCCTTTTCCGTCGAGGAGCATCCGAAAACCGCCGGCGATGTCGAAGGTCAGGTCACGGACATAGGCGTGGATGCGAACGGCCTTCTCGGCGTCGCTCTCGCAGCCCTCGGCGAGCTCGCGGGCTTTTTCCGCGACCAGCGGCGAGTCGGAGTCCGCGTATTTACCGGACTTCAGGTATTCGTCTAATTCCATGGGTTACTCCTCGCGCCTCGGCCTCAAAAGGGCTCGGCCCTGAAAAGGGAGAGTGAATCCCCTCCCCGCGCTATCCGCCCGCCTCGATGAGGGCGGGAATAATTTCCTCGCCGGCAAGGCGGAGGCGCTCGGGGTTCTTGTCGAGATTCGGAATGGAGATCAGCAGCCGTCGCACCCCGGCGTCGATATACGCCCAGAGGCGCTCGATGCAGGTGGCCGGATCGCCCGCGATGATGCCCGAGTCCGGGGTGGAGGGGAAATTTCGCCGTTCGGCATCGGCCCAGGCCGGATCTTTTTCGGGAACGACCAGGACCATCACCGATGAGCGGAGCTCCGCCGGGTCGCGCCCGGCCGCGCGGCAGCCGGCGGCGAGTTCAGCCGCGCGCTCGGCGAAGCGCTCGGGGGGCCAGTAGCGTGCGTTGAAACCGTCCGCGTGGCGCGCGGCGACGCCGAGCACCTTGGGGCCCTCGCCTCCGATCCAAATCGGCGGGTGCGGCTTCTGGAGAGGCGGCGGGTTGCAGTAGGCCCGCTCGATCCGAAAGTGCGCACCCTCGAAGTTGGGCTCGGGCTCGGTCCACATGATTTTCATGATCCGGACCGCTTCTTCCATCTGGGCGACCCGGACGGAG
>NYYB01000147.1 GCA_002685755.1 Nitrospinota bacterium | reverse complement strand
CCCGCTTTGTCGAACACTACAACAATCATCGCTACNACGAGGCGCTCGATAACGTCACCCCGGCCGATGTCTACTTCGGCCGGCACCGCGAAATCNTNTCAGCGAGGGATAAAATCAAACGCGAAACGCTCAAAAGGAGGAAACAGGAGAACCTCAATACCATGGTGGCCTAGATGCCACCTCAACTGCCCNTGTNTCTCTTAGTTATAAGCGCTTGTTGTCCAAAAGACTCTGACGACATACACCTCATTCTGAGGGAAAAGTGCCGCTATAGTGCCGTGGCCACCGAGAAGCTAGGGAACAACGGATTCCATATCCGTTGTGTGCGGGTCGGTATCTACTGTAACAAAGGATTNAACATCCGTTGCGTGGTTGTAAGTTGCTGTTTACGTTCCCCCTTCTATTTGGCTGTGACAGGGGCGTGACAAGTATTTGGGGCAGGTTACAATTGTAAATTCGCTTTGCGCAGAGTCGTGGAANGGATGCTANGGATTTCATTGGACTTTTTGATTTTTCTATTTTCCGATTGGAAGCGTTTTGAAACGAAAGGGGGGTAAATATGCAGGCTGATTTGTTTCGTGTGTCGATGGATTCTCCCGATGATATCTCTGGAGTAGTCGCTCTGATCGANGACGGCAAATGCCGGCCGGAAGATGTTATCTGCATTATGGGGAAAACCGAAGGAAACGGTTGCGTAAATGATTTTTCCCGGGGATTCAGTAACTTCGTGCTGGCCGATTATTTTTCGAGAACGATGGGAGTAACGCGCGAAAAGGTTGAAGAGCAAATCGCACTAATCATGTCCGGCGGAACCGAAGGGGTAATGACTCCCCATTTTTCTGTATTTGCGAAATCTCAAAGCGGGCAGGGAGACGGAAGCTCCAAGCGCCTGGCCATCGCCTCGGGCCATACGAGAGACTTTCTTCCTGAGGAAATAGGCAGGATGCCCCAGGCCCATGTGACGGCCGATCTCGTCCGGAAATTGATGAAGGAGGCGGAAATNGAAAGTGTGGAGGATCTGCATTTCGTCCAGGTGAAGTGCCCGCTGCTCACCGGAGATCGCATCTCGGACGCTTTCAAGTGCGGGCAAACGGTTTGTATCGAGGATACTTACAAATCCATGGGTTATTCGCGCGGCGCCTCGGCGCTGGGAGTGGCTCTCGCGGCTGGTGAGNTGGAAGAGAGCCAATTGAGCGACGATGTCATTTGTCATGACTGGTCGCTCCAGTCGGGTGTCGCCTCCACCTCGGCCGGGATCGAACTGATGTGCAACGAGGTCATGATAATCGGAAACAGCCCGGTCTGGGGCGGGGATCTGGTCGTTGGTCACAGTGTCATGAAGGATGCGATTGATCGAGACGCGGTTCGCGATGCCATCGTGAACGCCGGGATCTCATTCGATTGGGCGCTGTCCACCGGCCAGCGCGATAAAATCATCAATGTCTTCGCGAAATGCGAGGCCTCCCCAGATGGCATAATTCGCGATCGCCGGCACACGATGCTGGACGATTCGGACATCAACAATACGCGGCACGCCCGATCGGTCGTGAACGCTGTGGTTTCCTCCGTAATCGGCGATCCGATGGTGTATGTGTCCGGCGGTGCGGAGCATCAAGGCCCTCCCGGCGGCGGACCCATCGCGGCCGTCGTTCTGGCTGGTTAATCGAACGGGCGTTGGCGGTTGAAATAGAGGGGCCCGGAGAAGTTTACCCGGCCGACATTTTCCGGCGGGCTTCGACGAATAGAACGGTCAAAACGATGATCGCCTGAAAGACGAAAACCGCCGCGCCTGGGAGACCGATGCTGCGCTGAAGGGAATCGGAACCCGACAGCAGGACCGCGAATACGGCGGCCGCCACCGTGACCCCCANCGGGTTGTTACGGCCGATGACCGCGATGAGGATGGCCATCGCGCCGTAGTTTGGCGCGCCTTCGGATCCGGTAATGCCAAGAAGGAGGCTCTGGTGGAATCCCGAGACTTCGATGGCGCCGGCGAGGCCCGCCAGGGCGCCGCAGGTCGGCATGATTATCAAGGTAACCCGGTTGACGTTGATTCCGCCGAAGCGGGCGGCCCTTGAATTGTTTCCCACCGCGCGTATTTCGTATCCGATGATGGTCCGGGTCATGAGAAAATACATGCCGACCGCGGCCGCCAGCGCGATGATGAATCCGAAATGGGCACCGGACTTCGGCATGACCTGGGGCAATACGGAGGAATCCGGAATCGGAAGCGAGATGGCCTCCCCCGCCATGGGGTCGTTCCACGGGCCGTTGGCCAAGTAGTCGACCAGATATAGAGCTATGAAATTCAGCATTACTGTTACGAATATTTCGCTTACCCGGAATCGGGCCCGAAGAATTCCCGGAATGAAACCCCATAAACATCCAGACAGGATGCCTCCCAGCATTCCGAGCGGAACGAAAATCGGCCAGGGGAGATTCAACCCTTCCAGCGCAAACGCCGTTCCGGCCGTCCCGATGGCGCCGGCGTATATCTGTCCGTCCACGCCGATGTTAAAATGGCCACCGCGCATCCCGAAGGCGACTGCGAGCGAACCGAGGAGAAGGGGACAGAACTTATTCAGGGTTTGTGCAAATCCGCCCCATGTTCCGAGAGATGTATGGAGAACGGTTCCGAACGCAACAAGCACGTCTCCGCCGAAGGCGGCAATAAAGATAGCGCCGCTTAGCAGGGCCAATGCGACCGCCGCGGAATAGGTGATCAAAAATTCGGCGGCCACATTTCGCCGTTCGTCTAGCCTTGATGCGCCGGGACTCGCCATTTATGAACCCATCTCCAACTTCTGGCCGGCCATGAGATGGCCGATTTGGTAAATGTCGTAATCCGGACCGTCGAAGGAGCCGAAAAATTCTCCCGAATGGATCACGATAATCCGGTCGCACATTAGACAAAGCTCATCCAGATCTTCCGATATCAGCAATACCCCGGCCCCGTGGGAGCGTAGCTCATCTAGGCGACCATGAACGAACGATGCCGCCATGATGTCGAGGCCGCGGGTGGGGTTATTGGCGATCATTAAAATTTTCCCGGTTTTATTGCAAAGCATCATCGAACGGGCCACGATCAATTTCTGAATGTTTCCGCCCGACAGGTGCGCAGAGGGGACATGCTCGTTTTTAGCCAGGATATTGAATTCCCTGATGGCGTTTCTGCCCAGTTCGTTGGCGGTGTCTTGCTCGAAGATTCCGTGCCGCTTGAAAATGTGGGGATGCAGCCCGAGGACAAAATTCTCCGAAAGGCTGAGGCTCGGAAGGATTCCTTCTTCAATTCGATCCTGGGGAACGAGGGTTATCCCCTGGGCGATGCGGGCGGACACCGAAAGTTTCGACACCTCGGCCCCATTGAGATGGATATCTCCCCCGTCGATTTCGATGAGGCCGGCCAGCGCTTCGGCCAGTTCTTTTTGGCCGTTTCCGGATACGCCGGCCAGGCCGATGATGAGCCCCCTGGGAATATCGAAGGTGATGTTCTTGAGGGGTACTCCCCATTCCGTCGATGTGTTCATGCTCCGAACCGTAAGGACGGGCGATCCCTCCAGAGCCACCGAAGGTCCTGCGGGACGTTTGTTTTCCGGAGGCGCGCCGCGCTCCCCCACCATCATCTGGACCAGCTTTTCGCGGCTGGCGGCATCGCGGAAGATCGTATCGACCCTCCGGCCTCCCCGAAAAACGGTGATTCGATCGCAATTGTCCAGGACTTCCTTGATTTTGTGTGTGATGAATATGACCGTCAGGCCGCCCTTGGCGAGAGCCTTGAGGGTGGAAAACAAACCGTCCACTTCCTGGGGGGTTAACATGGTCGACGGCTCATCCAAAATAAGGATGTCCGCACCATGATAGAGGGCCTTGAGGATTTCGACCTTCTGTTGAATTCCGGCCGGCAGCGATTTGACCGGTTCGTGGAGCGGTATGGATAGGCCGTAATTCGCGGCAAGTTTTCCCGCGGAATCCCGGTGGGTGTCCAGATTGAGTTTACAGCGGGAGCCTTCTCGCCCGAGTAGGATGTTTTCAAGCGCGGTGAAGTTTGCGATGAGTTCGACATGTTGATGAACCATGCCGATGCCGACCTTGATTGCATCCCGGGGAGAATAGATCGATACCTCCCGTCGGTTGATTGAAATCTGACCTTCGTCCATGCGGTAGAGGCCACTCAGGACGTTCATGAGCGTTGTCTTGCCCGCGCCGTTTTCCCCCAGGAGGGCATGGATCTCCCCCTTGCCGGCATCGAAGTCCACCCCATCGAGGGCGACGACTTCCCCGAAGGATTTTCTGATTCGGGACATTTCGACGCGGGGGATGATACTTTCCGTCATGACTGAAACCATCCGAAAGCGCTCGTTCCCGCGCCTCGTATAGAGGCGCGGGGGCGGGCGGTCATATTGTTTATTTCGCCAATCGGACTTTTTTCATTTCAAGCCTGAGTTTAATCGACCCGGCGCGGACTTTTTCATAAGCCTCTTTAGTTTTCGCGATGGCCTTGGCCGATACGTTGCCCAGGGATTTGAGCTCGAATCCGTTTCCGGGGCGCATGGGCACGTATCCTGTCCGGTTTCCCTTCAGAATTCCTCCCACGGCTTTCGCGAAGGGAGGCCGGAAATCGACGATCAGGGTGCCCGCGAAATGGTTGGGCGCCTTGTCGGTTTTGTCGGTATAGAATGTGGTGACCAGGACCTTACGCTTCGCCTTTTTGGCAGCTTCGACAACCCCGTAAACCCCCAGATTCACCATGTTGATGATGAAATCGACGCCGTTGGCGATCATGGCCTCGGCGGTCTGACGTGCCTTGACCGGGTCGTTCTGGTTCCCGGTAAAGGCAAACACGAGTTCGGCCTTGGGGTTGGTCGCTTTCAGGGCGTCTGAAATTGTGTTGATGGAAGACTTGAAATCTGGAAGCTGAATGCCCGCGATGACTCCCACTTTATTGGTTTTCGTGGCGAGACCGGCGAGCACTCCGAAAGGATAGAAGCCCTCGTAGAAGTGGCGGTGGATGTTCCAGACATTTTTCGGAACTTTTCCCTTGCCCGAACTTTCCATGATGAAATTGACCTCGGGAAATTTCGGAGCTAGTTTTTTCACGATTCGAATGAATTGCCCTCCATGAAATCCGACGATGGTAAAGCCGGAGGCGATGTACTCGCGAGCCACTCTCTCGGCGTCTGCCGGAGAGATTCGCTCGGAATAGGACGTCGCGATTTTAAATCTCTTTTTGATGTCCTGGGAGACCTGGTATCCGCGGAAGTTGTAATCTGCGTCCTCGATGGGCCCCGGCAGGATGATCGCGAATTTGTGGGCTTTCGCGGCAACTGCCCGCCCGGGAGCCCCGGGAACGGCCAGCCACAAAACCACGAACGTTGCGGTGACAAAGAGCAATCGGCGTGTCCATTTGCTTTTCATTTTACTCCTCCTTGATGGGAAAACCTGAATATCCCGGCATGGATTCAATCTCGGGTTTCGCGGTCATAGGGCCGTGCGAGCGCGCGAGGGCTCTCGGCCCCCTTTGCGACCTGGACTAGAACTATCATTGCGAATATGTAGGGAAGCATCAATAAAAATTGTGGCGGAATAATTTTGGCGAATTGCGGGATGACGCTGACTTTAAATTGAAGAGCGTCCACATAGGCGAACAGCAACGCGCCAACAAACGACCAAAGAGGAATCCAGCGGCCGAATATCACCAGCATCAAGGCGAGCCATCCCCTTCCGTTTACGATATTGTCCGTGTACGATCCCGAAATCACGAGCGGCAAGTATGCACCCGCAATTCCAAGAAAAAGCCCACCGGCCGCGCAGGCGCCGTACCGCATCCGGGCGACATTGATTCCGACCGCGTCCGCCGCGCGGGGATTTTCCCCGCAGGCACGGAGCCGAAGCCCCATCGGTGTTTTAAATAAGAAAAAACTGACTGCGGCGATCAGGAAATAAGACAGATAGACGAGTCCGTTTTGCTTGAAGAAAATTTCGCCGATGAAAGGAATGACGCTGAGAACCGGGACTTTTATCGCCGAGAGCGTAGGCACCTGAGGAATGGATTTCACAACCCCTACGGAAAGTCGGTAAATGGTAGCCGAGATGCCTAGGCCCAGAACGAAAATTCCCAATCCGATGACAATCTGATTTGCGCGAAGGCTGATGGAAAAGTAAGCCAGAAAGAGCGTCAGGAGACTGCTGGATAACGCCGCGATCAAGCAACCGACGACGGGACTCCCTGAGTAGTAGGTGAGAAGGAATCCGGTCACCGCCCCCAGCGTCACGATCCCCTCGATGCCTATGTTCAGGATTCCCGATCGTTCGATGATCGTTTCGCCCAGGCACGCGATGATGAGCGGTGCCATCATAAGCAGGGTGAGATGAAGAAGAGATATATCAAAAAAGATGGACAAGGAAGCGGACTCCCGGAATCTGGTTTTTTTAAGTGCGAGTAGCCTATGTTATGATCTATTGCTTTTCAAGAGATGAGGTTCATCTTATAACTTTTTTAATAAACTTGCTTCCCGGATTTTTCAAATCCAGAATCCCAAATCTAATAGTTATGGGAACCTCTAAAAACCGCCTAACTTCCCCCGATTTTGTGTTATCGCAGCATTTTAGCCACAATTCATACCCATTTT
>NYYB01000146.1 GCA_002685755.1 Nitrospinota bacterium | reverse complement strand
GCTGGTAGGGTTCGGTTTGGCTGTCTGGTGTGGTTTGCGGCCATAACATGCGGGCGAGAGAGACCTCCTCTCGCGAGGCACTGGCGGCGGCCTGTTCGGTACAAAGTGATCTTACCCAGATTTTGCCGTCGCTGTCCGGGCTGGGCTGGACCCTCTACGATTCGGGCCGGCCGGGCGAGGCTTTTCCGATCTTTCAAGACGCCCACAACCGCCACCCCCGCGACAGGGGCGTTCGCCGCGGGCTCGCCTACCTCTATTTCCGCTATGGCCGCACCGAAAAGGCAAGGGCGCTTCTCGGGTCGCTTGACAGGGAGCGGTGGCCCGANCTCGCGAACATCGAAGACGANNTGANGGAGATGNAATTGAAGGGCGCGCCGCTGCCCAGGCCGCCGGGCGAGAAGCGCGAAAAACCCGAAAACGGCGAAGAAAAAATTTCGGATCGCCTGTTTGGTTTTCTCAANGAGAAGTCTCCGGCCGAACGGGAGAAAGAAGACNGGGTCCCGGAAACGCTCATGGAGGCCTTAAAGGAGCCCGTACCCGAAAAGCCCGAAAAAGAAAAACGCCCCNTTCCGAAGAAGAAAAAAGAACTCCTGCTCTCCCTGGGGAAGGGGAAATTCATCCGCGCCCAACCTCCCTCTTTTCACACCATGGTGGACGTGCCCGGCGGCTTGCTCCCGGTGGCGCGCCAGACGGCTAAAAGAATTGCGCCCTTTCGGATCGACAGGCTTGAAGTGACAAACGCCCTGTATGCCGCTTTTGTCCGAAAGGCCGGCGCGGCGAAACCGCNCTTCTGGAANTGGGCGAGATTCGTGGGGCCCCACCTTCCGGTCGTGGGGGTGACCTGGAACGAGGCAAGGGCTTATTGCCGCTGGGCAGGCAAAAGACTTCCCGCCGAAGAGGAGTGGGAATTCGCGGCGGGACAGGGCGACAAGGACCGGAACTATCCCTGGGGAAAAAAGTTCGTGGGGCGGCACGCGGTTTTCGGGCTTCGCCCCGATCGGGGAGGCCCAAAGGCGGTTGGCCGTCGGCCCGGAGGAGCAAGTCCGTACGGCGTGGAGGATATGGCGGGAAACGTCTGGGAATGGGTGGAAAGCCCGTTTCGCCGAAGAGAAAACGGAGCTAAGCTGGTCTCCCGCGGGGGGGTGGTTTACCGGACGCTCAGGGGCGGCTCCTGGGTGAACGGACGCGGGGCCATGCGGATTTCAAGCAGGACGGGCGATTTGCCGGGCCGCCGGCTTCCGGTTTACGGCTTTCGGTGTGCGGCGGATTCTCCCTGAGCGGTTTTGTGGTAAATAGTCTTTAAAATTCTGATTATCGATAGCCGGAGGGTGCGAGGAATGATTTTTAATCGATCTGCATTGATTGGCTTGATTGCGGTCTTATTTGTCTGGGCGGGCCTGGCCGGGGGCGTTGCCGCGCAGACAACCCCCGAGCCCCCCGCCCAGCTTCCGGCGGTGCCGGGAATCACGGCGCCCGCCGCCCCCTCGGGGCTCACCCCCGCCCCCGGCGCCGTTCCGCAGGTGACGCTTCCTCCCACACAGCGCCCGCTCGANTTGGTGGTGACCATCACAATGGCCAACGGCACGTCGGAGACTTTTTCGCGCGAGATTCACCTGATGGAAGTCATCACCCTTCCGGACGGCAGGATCGAGATGGTCCACCTCGTTCTGGTTTCGGGCGGAGAGCGCAACACGCACGTTTGGTACAACTATTCCCGCGTGGCGAAACTGGGATACCGCTTTATAACCGGCGAGGGGCGGAACAAGGTTCACATGCGCGTCGTGCACCCAACCACTCCCACCCGAGAGCTTACCGATCGGGTCGAGCCGTTGAGTCCCCGGGACTTCCGCTAAAACAGCCCGGCCACACAAACCGCCAGGAGGGTTTTCCGGGATGTCCGGAAATGATTACGCCAACCCGGATCTAGTCTGGTCCCCCGGTCGCCTGAAAGATCGGATNGGCGGNCGGAAGGGAGACGATCTGATTTTGATAGACACGCGCCCCGCGCCCAATTGGAGCGGAGGGCACATCGAGGGCTCCGCGCANCTCGATATCTACGGGATATCACTNAACGATACGGGGCCCGAGGCGCTGGCGGCGTTTACCTGGATGCTTGCCTATCTCATGGAAATCCGGGGCGTTGATTATGGGAAGACGGTGGTTTTTTATGAAGACGCGACCGGATTTCGCGCGGCGCGCGGGTTNTGGTTTCTCGAGTATCTCGGCCACAAAGACGTTCATGTCCTCGACGGGGGGATGGCGGCCTGGAGGGATGCGGGGCATCCGGTGACGACCGAGGCCTGGCCGATGGCCCAGGGCGCCCAGGACCCGGGGCCCGGGGGGACCAGGAAAATCATACGGTCCAGCTTCGCCAGCCACCTCGAAACCCCCGACGAGGGAAAAATCGCCACGNCCGGCNATATTCTCGATCACCTCGAGGACCCTGGCANAGTGATTCACGATACGAGGAGCGAGGGGGAGTATTTCGCCGAGAACGTGCGTGCCGCAAGAGGCGGGGCGATTCCCGGCTCGCGGCATCTTGAATGGATGGATTTTGTGGGCGAGGACGGCGCCCTTCTCCCGGCGAAGGAGCTTCGCACGATGGTTGAGAGGATCGGATGCACGGCGGACAAGGAGATCGTCTCGCTTTGTCAGGGCGGCTACCGCTCCGCGCACGCCTATCTGGTCTATCGCCTTCTCGGCTATCCGCGCGTGAGGAACTACCTCGGCTCGTGGAAAGAGTGGGGGGACAGGACCGACCTGCCTATTGAGGTTCCAAAACGCTAGCCGCCGAGACGCGGCGCGATGGTCCGGGCGATCAGACCCGCCACCGGCGGCATCCAGATCACCGACAAGACACGAACAAGGAAAAAACCACCACCCAGAATCGGGATTTCATAAACGAGCATCCGGAACGGGCCGAAAACGGCGGTCCCCGTCAGCAGGGTCACGATGGGTCCGACACCCGCTCCGCCCTTGAAGAGCCCCGCCACTATCGGGTAGACCACCCACGGAGCGCCGAAGGGAATGCTGCACCCGGCCACCCAACCAAGGAGGATGCCTTTCCAGCCGGAGCGGGCGGAGAGCCATTCATCGACCAGATCCTGGGGCAGGATTTCGGGCAGAACCGCCCCGATCATGAAACCCAGAATCATTTTCGGAAGGATGTCGAGAAACAAGACGCCCGCTTTTCCGGCGGCAGCGAGCGGGATCGAAGCCGATTTCTGAAAAGAGACATAGTAAAGGATAATGACAATACTCAAGAGGGCGAGTGTCGTTTTGTCTGTAACACTGGGCATCGGCAAATCCCTTTCGCTGGTAGCGCGGTTGGATTGTCGGCCACTGCGGCCATGGGCGTAGCCCCCGCAGTGGGGGCTACGCGGCGAGAACTCCGGGAATGACAGAATCGCCGCGAAACGAATCTTACCTGACGGAGCCGGTGCCGGGAACGGGGGGCCGCCTTCGCACGGAAGACGATGATTTCCGCGTCGAGGAAATTCCCCTCAAGCCCCCCGAGGGCCTGGGCGATCATCTTTATCTGCGGCTGGAAAAACGCGGGCTCCCGACGCTGGAGGCCGTCCGGGCCATCGCCCGTTTGGCCGGCGTGGATGAAAAAGACATTGGCTATGCCGGTCTGAAGGATGCGCGTGCGGTGACGCTGCAGTGGATATCCGCGCTTGCCCCCGGCAGTGGAGCGGAGCGCAAGCTGGCCTCCGCGCGGCTTCCGGAGGGCCTGCGGATAACGGAGGTCAAGAGAGGCCGCGCCAAGCTCAGGCGGGGCGATCTTCTAGGGAACCGCTTTGATATTCGGGTCAGGGGGGTCTCTCCCGGAGCGGCTGATCGGGCGCGTGAGACGCTGGCGGCGCTCACGGAACGCGGGGTTCTCAACGCCTATGGCGAGCAAAGATTCGGCGTGCGCGGAAACTCCGCCGAAGTGGGCCGTGCGCTTGTCCTGGGGGACTGGGCCGGGGCCCTGGCTCATCTTTTCGGCTCTTCCCCGGTTGAGGCTGAAAAGAATAGCAGATCCGCCGAGGCGGCCCGTAGGTTCGGGGCGGGCGATTTGGCGGGCGCTCTTCGACTTTATCCCGAGGGATGGAAGGCCGAGCGGCGCGTGCTCACCGCTCTCATGGCCGAGGTGGCCCCTGAGAAGGCGCTGAAGGCGATCCCCCGGAGGGAGCGCGTTTTGTTTGCCTCGGCGCTCCAGTCCGCCATATTTAATGCGTGTCTGGCGAGGCGGCTCGATGGAGGCGCCTGCGATAGGCTTCTCTCCGGTGACGCGTTGTTCAGCCACAAAAGCGGCAAGATCCGCCGCATCGGAGACCCCGGAAAAGAAGCCGCCGCCCTGGCCCGGTTCGATGTGAGCCCGGCGGGTCCGCTCGTTGGCGAAAAAGTGCTGGAGGCCAGGGGGGAGCCGGGCGAGATGGAGGCGGACGCGCTGCGGGTTTTGGGTCTCGATCGCGGCGCACTGAACAAAGGCCTCGCGCGAATGGGCGTCCGGGGCGGACGAAGACCCTACCGCGCCCGGCTCCGGGTGGAGGGAGTCTCGGCCGAGGGAGGGGATCTGCGCCTTCGCTTCGAGCTGCCTCCCGGCGCTTACGCCACCGAGGTCCTCCGCGAGGTGATGAAGGTGGAATCGCCCGGGGGAGCGAGATATTATCTCCGAGAGGTAAATCTCCAGGAGGCTCCCAGTCGGGAGATTCTTTGTCAAGAGACTCTCTGTCGAGAGTCACCCCGAACAATCGACGTCGGAGGAGCTTGATGAAGGTTTTCGTTACCGGCGGAACCGGCCATGTTGGCGAATCCGTGGTGAGCCTGCTTTCCGAGGGCGGCCACGATAGCCGGGTTCTTTCCAGGGACGCCGAGGCGGCGCGAAGATGGGCGGAAGCTATCCCGCGCGTCTATCCCGTTCGCGGAGACATTACCGGCGGCGCCGGTCATCTGGCCGGGGTGATGAAAGGCAACGAAGCCGTTATCCACATCGTCGGCATCATCATCGAAAAAGGGACCCCGGGGTTCGAAGCCATGCACACCGAGGGCACGCGCCATGTTGTCGAAGCCGCGAAACAAGCGGGCGTGAAGCGCTTTATTCATATGAGCGCTCTCGGCGCCCGCGAGGACGCCGCCGCCCGCTACCACCGGACGAAATTCGCAGCCGAGCAAATTGTCCGCGAGAGCGGGCTCGACTGGACGATTTTCCGCCCGTCGATCATCTACGGAGAGCGCGACGAATTTTTGAACACCTTCGCCGGAATCGCCCGCCGTTCACCGGCAATTCCCATCATCGGATCGGGGCGCGGAAAGCTTCAGCCAATCTGGGTGAAGGACGTGGCCCGTTGTTTCGTCGGGGCGCTCGACACGAGCGAGACCTTCGGCCGGACATACGAAATGGGCGGCGACAAGGCGTATTCCATCAAGGAGACTTTGCGCCTCCTGCTCAGATCAATGAGCAAGCGAAGACTCTTCGCGCACATGCCGGCGGATGCCGCTCGCCTGCAAGCGAAGATGTTCGACTACCTTCCCGGCAAGCCCCCCTTCACCGAGGACCAGATCACCATGCTGGCCGAGGACAACGTCTGCGACCCCGCCCCGCTGAAAGAAGCCTTCGGCCTGAATCTCCGGCCGATGGAAGACTACCTCGCCGAGCGGTTCGGTAAGTAAAACCACACATGCCCAGGGCAGCCTCCCCCTGGAGGGTGGCCGAAATGATTGCCAACCGGAACGCGGCGGGCATCTGCGGTTTGGGAGGGGCGGCGGGGCCGCGCAAGTGATTGCCGTTCTCGCACAGGCCTTTTTTGTTCAGGCTTTGCCGGCGTGCCGTGCGGCGCCCTCTCCGGCGAGCTTGCCGAATACGGCGCCCGACATCAGCCCCGAACCGCCGGGATAGTTGTAGTAGAAAAGCCCGCCGACGAGCTCCCCGCAAGCGAAGAGCCCCGGAACATTCTTGTTTTCCGCGTCCAGGACCTGGGAGTCTTTCGTGGTGCGCAGTCCCCCGAAGGTAAAGGTGATCCCGGCGGTGACGCCGTAGGCCTCGTAGGGGGGCGCGTCCATTTTTTGTGCCCAGTTGGATTTGGGCGGATCGATCCCCACGGTTTTTTTCCCGTCGAGGATCGTCGGGTTGAATTCGGTGTCCTGCACGGCGGCGTTGTACTCCTCGATGGTTTTGACGAAACCCTCGACGTCGATCTCCATTTGCTCCGCAAGCCCCTCAAGCGTGTCCGAGGCGCATTTCGTCACCTCGCGGATGCGGTACTCATCTCGCATGAGAGGAAGGCATTTTTGATCGAAAATCTGCCAGGCGATTCGGCTGGGCTGCCTGAGCACGCGCCTTCCATATTCGGCGTAGGTGTAATTGCGAAAATCCGCTCCCTCGTCAACGAAGCGCTGCCCATGAATGTTGACGATGAGCCCGAAGGGATAGGAGTGTTTCTGAAAGCTCTCGCCCACTTTGCGATCACCGAAGGGGGGGGCGCCGAGGTCCCACTGAACGGTGTGGGACGAACTCCAGTGGCCGAAGGACTGCGCCCCGACCTCGAGAGCCATCTGGATGCCTTCGCCGGTGTTGTAGGGAGTGCCGCGAACCTTGGCGAGCTCCCAGTCCGGCCCCAGGTAGCGGCAGCGCATTTCGGTGTTTGCCTGAAATCCCCCCGCGCCGAGGACGATCGCGTCGGCCTCGATCTCGTAGGGCCCGTTTTCTCCGCGGACCTCGATTCCGGTGATCGCGCCCATCCGGTCCGCGATGAGACGGGTGGCCTTCGAGGCGTAGCGAATTTCGATCTCGTCTTTTTCGGCCCGCTCGATCAGAAAATCCACAAGGCCAACGCCACCACCGACAGCTTCGAGAACGAGGCCTCCCCAGAAGCGGAGTTTGCCTCCGACCTTGAAAGCCTGCCTTCCGCTCGCGAGGACGAAACGCACGTTTTTTGTCCGAAGCCATTTCATCGTCGGCAGGGAATTGAAAATCAACGTGTTGGCGAGATCGGGGTCGGACATGTTGTCCGTCAAACGATAGAGGTCGGCGAAAAAACCGCCACTCGTATACGGCTTGATCTCGACCCCGGATTTTTCCGTGTCCGACATGTCGCCGACGAGATCGAAGACCTCATCTACGTTGTCGAAAGCAAAGCGGAAAAGTCCGCCCGTGAAGTAGGAGTTTCCGCCGCGCCATTCTTGTGGGGCTTTTTCTAGCACGAGCACCGAGGCCCCGTTTTCCTTGGCGGCCAGCGCCGCGCAAAGCGCAGCGTTCCCGCAGCCTACGACAACGACATCGAAACGCTCATTTCCCTCTGGCATGAATCAGGACCTCTTGATTTTAGTGATGGAACGGCGAACAGGCTCCGACTCATACCTTAAACTATTTGGCTGGAGGGAGCAAAATCACGTGCGGCAGAGCGGGAGGCGAGGCGAAGCCCGGCGAGCGATTTTCTTTTTGGATTTGGGTGGTCTGGAGCGCGGGAAAGCGGACAATGAACGTCGTGCCCTCTCCGGTCTCGGTTTCCAGCAAGACTTCTCCCCCGTGATTTTTCACAGTGCCGTGCAAAACCGACAAGCACAGGCCCGTTCCCTTGTCGGGCTCCTTGGTCGTGAAAAACGGATCGAATATCCGGGGCAGCGCTTCGCTAGAGATTCCCTCGCCGGTATCAGAAACACGAACTTCCCAAAACTGATTTCCCTCTACTTCAACTCTGCCGGACGAAATGGAAAGCGTTCCCCCGCCCGGCATCGCGTCCAGGACGTTGCTGATGAGATTAAGGAAAACCTGCTGGATCTGGTTGGCGTCCTCCATGACAACCGACGGGCCCTCGCTTAAATTAAGTTTCATTTTAACTCCCGAGGGAGAGAATTCATATTTAATCAGATTGAGGCTTGCATCCAGAGCGTCGTCGGGGTCGAAGGGCTCCGTCGACGGAACTTCGTCGCGGGAGAACCTTCGCAAATCATCGCAAATTTTCTTGATGCGGTTGACGTTCCGCACAATGATGTCGGCGGATTGTTTTTCTTCGCTGCCTCCGGGGACATCGGACGCGATCATTTCCGCGCGAAGCTGAATCACTCCGGCCGGATTTAGAATTTCGTGGGCCGCTCCCGCCGCAAGGGTTCCGAGAGAGGAGGGCTTCTCGGCCCGGACGATCATCTCCTGACTCAGGCGAAGCTCTTCAAGCGCCCCCCTTAAGTTGGAGTAGTTTTCGGCATTTTCGATGGCTATGGCTGCCATGTTGGCAAGCGATTTGATGATTTCGAATTCGCCTTTGGTGTATTCCCGCTTCTTCCGAGTGAGACAACTCAGCACACCGATCGTTTGCTCTTCGTATTTCAGCGGAACGGAAAGAGACGACTCGATTCCATATTTCCGGATGACATCGGGTTTTTTCCAAAAGGGAAATTCTTTCACATTTTCGATAAATTGGAGTTGGCTTGTTTTGGCGGCCATACCAACTTCGCCATCTCCACGTCCATATGTTCCTTGGGGTTCTTCGGAAAAGTAATCGCCCAGAGACGCCCGCATGGAATAAATATCTTCCTGGCAAATAAAGACAGCGACATCGGACAGGTCCAGTAGAGAACGCGCTGATTCTAGAATCGATTCGAGAACCTCGTCTAGGTCGAGGCCCGTGCTTATCTTCAAGGTCAGGTCGTTGAGGGTGGCCAGGCGCTTGATGTACCTCTCTCGTTTTCTTTCGGCGCGTATTTTCTCGATGACGTCCTGAACGGCCCCAACTATCCGGATCGGATTGCCCGTCTTGTCTCGGAACAGCTTGCTCTCGGCATGAACGATCCGACTGTTTCCATCTGGAAGAGGTATTCTGTAATCAAGGCGGAATGTTCCTTCCTCCTGCGATAAGTTGATGTTTCTTTCCCGAACAGTATCCCTGTCCTCGGGATGAACCCGAGAAATAAATTTCTCAAAGGTTATGGCGATTTCTTGGGGTTCCACTCCGAAAATCCGGTAGGTTTCATCCGACCAGTACATTTTATCCGTTAAGAGGTTTCTTTCCCAGCTTCCGATGCTGGCGATTTTCTGCGCCTCGGCGAGGCACGCTTCGCTCTGGCGAATGGTTTCTTCGGCGCGTTTTTGCGCGGTAAAGTCCCTGTGGATGAGGCTGAAGGCGATCACATCGCCGTCCTCGTTTCTAAAGGGCGAGGTCGTGGTACCTACAGGCACTGATGAGCCGTCTTTTCTTACCTTGCTGACCTCCGTCTGAAATGTTTCTCCACGGCTCGCCCTTTCCCTGAGATCTGGGCTGTGCCAATCTGATTCGGGGAAAATGATATTTGTTGAATTTCCAAGGGCTTCTTCCTCGCTGTATCCATAGATTTTTTCGGCCCCGGAATTCCAGTGGATGATCCGGTGGTCCAGGTCCCGGATGATGATGGCGTCGGCGTTGTCGTCCACGACGCTCTTGAAAAAATCCAGGCTTTTTCGGGACTCCTCGTACAGGCGGGTGTTCTGGATTGCCGATCCGATATGGTCCGCGATGGAGACAAGCAATTCCTCCTCCTCGCCCGTGAACGCATCGGGCTCCTCTCGAAGAAGCATAAAATGCCCGTTCTCCGCGTCGATCTTTACTATTTCGCTTTTAGTAAATCCAATATTAAAATTTAGTTGGGCTACTCCAACTTACCGGATGACCATATTCAAGATTTATGTCAAAAATAGAGCCCAAAAAGTTCGGAGAAATTTGAGCTACCCGTTAGAAACCTCAGTCATCACACCACGAAAAAATGACTCTCATGCAAACAACCTTCGGTACATATCCGAGCAGAACAAAAAATCCGAATCGTATTTTTTCTTCAAATCATCAAACGCCCTCCAGTTCGGGTACATCAGACGAAAATGATCGGCGGAAAGCATCTCATCTTTTGCAAGGTACGTTTTCCCGCCGGCCCAGGATACAACATCGTTCATACGTCCGAAAAGATCGATCAGTTCTTTCCTCCTTCCGGGATCGACTGGAATGTCGATCCCGATGGAGCAACCGTCTAAAGAAAAGCCCAGCATAAATTCATCTTTCCTGTGGCTTTTGATCGCCGTCAGGTGGGAAGGATGCCCATAGGCCTGTGTCAACAAAATCAGTTCACGAAACGCCTCGACACAATTCGCGAAGGGTATCAGAGGTTCCAACTCAAGGTATCCATGAGGCTCAAAAAGAGATTTCCAGCCCGGGATCGTGTCAAGAAGGAATGTGAACTCGAAAAAAGTTTGAACGCCGGCCTCCCCGCCCGAGGCCATACGATCCAAATGGTATTTTGCCGAATTGACCATTTTCATCATCGGGTTTCCAAAAAAAGGTTTGATCACGGGCCATATCCACGTCCTCGGAAAAAAACCGAAAAAATAAGGGGAGGTATAGGAAAACTCCCGGCCGGATTTAGCGGACCTCGGTGCCTCTACGAAGCTTGCAGCATGAATCGTCCCCCGGCCGAAATTCGCGCCTTTGGTGAAGCAGTCCACCCACCCAATATGATAGTCGGCGGTCCCCCTCAGCGTCCCAAAATCATCGAGCATCCTCTCGAGAGAGGAAACGGTCCATTTTCGGACCTTAAGAAAGGGCGAGGGAATACGCTTAAGTTGAAGGTCAATCTCAAGAACCACGCCAAACATTCCCATGCCGCCGATAACCGCGTGAAATAACTCGGAGTTTTTCTCGCGGCTGCACCGGTGCTCGTCCCCCCTCGCCGTCAGGAGGATAAACTCAACCACGCAGGCTCCGAAGTTTCCGTCGGACCATCCATTTTTTCCGTGGACGTTATTCGAGAGCGCCCCGCCGATGGAGGGATAACGCGTACCGGGAACGACAGGAAGCACCCAATTATCCTTTAGGCAGCAATTGAGCGCCTGTTCGAATCTTACCCCGGGTTCGACCCGCATCTGGCCGTTTTCTGGATTCCAATCCAAAATTCGGTCCATTCCGCTCAAATCGAGTATGGCGCCGCCCGAATTAAGAATTTCATCGCCATAACTATACCCCGCCCCGCGAAGGGTCACCGAAAGACCCCGGTGGCTGGCTTCTTTCAGGATACGATCCACATCTTCTGGAGAGCCAGCACGCGACACATAAGACTCCGCGTGGGAGGCGTTGGACCAACCGAAGGTGCGCTCCAGGCTAAACATTGATCATATCGAGAAAGTTTTCGCCGAGAATTAAATCACGGTCCCGCTCGCTCACCGGCAAGCGGTCAATCCATCCCTTCACACGCCCATAGTCATAAGAACCGCCTGAAGTTAAAAAGCCGTAGGGGCTGTCCGTCCCGTAGAGGCACTTCTCCGGCCCGGCGAAGGCAACGGCCCGCCTGACAAATCTCTCGCTCAAATGGGCACTGGAAAGATCCATGTAAGCATTGGGAAAACCCCGGACCACAGGCCAGAGCGCCTTGAAGTAGGGTATCCCGGCATGGGCATAGATGATTTTGAGCCGCGGAAAACTCTCCACCAGCCACCGGTAGTCGCCCTGAGCGCCAAAACCCATATGGAGGATTAACGGAAGCGCAATCTCCTCGGCCCGCCGGGCGATTCCCTCAAGGTCGGCCAAAGGATACCTGTGCCAATAGGGATGCGCTTTCACACCAATCATCCCCCGCACCCCGCGCCATCTTTCCATCTCCTCGAGCACGCCGGGATTGTC
>NYYB01000145.1 GCA_002685755.1 Nitrospinota bacterium | reverse complement strand
CCCGCCGCCGTATCGGCTGGCGCACCGATGGTCTCCGGAGCCTCTAGAGTTGAGGCCTCGGGAACCGAAGCCTCCCCGGGGCCCGCCTCGGCCCGCGGGGGGGGATCGATGACAGTCATCCCCATCAGTTCCGCCACACCTCTCCGGAAAAAAACATCCTTGGGGGCAGGAAGCCCCTCCCACCACGGGGCGCCCGGAGGAGCGGTGGCGGTCTCTCCACTTAAACCCGGCTGGCCGCCAAAACCCGGCGGTTCGCTTTGTGAATAAGCCGGTGTTTGAATCGGGCTCCCAGCTGCGGGGGAATCGCCCTCCGCCTCATCGGGAGCGAAGGGGAGATCGGCCGTTTCGATAATTTTCGGAGAAACAGGGTCACCGCCAATCTGTTCCACCTGATCATCCAGACCAAGATCAAATTCAGGAACAGGGTTCGCGCTATCTCCGAATTCATAGACGGGATCGGGGTCCTCACCAGGGTTTTCAGGAGAAACAGAGCTACCGGCGCTCCGTTCCGCCTGATCGTCGAGACCGAGATCAAATTCGGGAACGGGATTCNCGCTATCTCCGAATTCATAGACGGGGTCGGCGTTCTCTTCCGGAGAGGGCGGCCCCTCCCTGAGCCCCTGAATCCGATCGGCCAACGCAGTGGAAGCCGGAGCGACCGGTTCCTCGCCGGCTGGTTCCAAGCCCGCCTCGTCGGCCTCCTCGGAGATATCATCGATCTCTCTTTCGGGCTCCCCTTTGCCGCCGGTCTCATTTTTGTCAAAGTACGGATCCCAGGTTTCCTCGGGAAAATCATCCCTGTGCGAGCGCTTGTAGAACAACCAGATGGCGATGAGCGCACTAACCGCCATCGCGCCAANCAAAGATAGAGAGGAATAAAGGCCCATTATTTTGAATCCCATTTGCGGAGCGCCCGGCCGGGGCGGGCTCCTGTGTGCTCTCCGTCCTCGACGACAACCTCACCGTTCACGAGAACCATCCGTATTCCGGCGGGGTAGGAAACGGGTTCATCATAAGTCGCAGTATCCAAAATCCGCTCCGGGTCGAAAAGGACGAGATCGGCCTTCATTCCGGCCGCCAACCTTCCGCGGTTGGTTATCCCCAGCCGATCGCAGGGAGCGGAGGTCATCTTTCGTATCGCTTCCGAGAAAGAAATCAGNCCTTCGTCTCTCGCCAGATTCCCCAGCACGGCGGGAAACGTACCGAAATTCCTGGGATGGGGCCTCCCCGAACCCAAAGGGGGNTCATGNGTTAAAGCGGCGGAATCCGAGCCGACCATAACATAGGGCTTCTTCAAAACCCGGCGCATGTTTTCCTCGTTCATCATGAAGATGAGGATTTCAACGGACAGCTTTTCTTCCGCAAGGAGATCCATCATGGCTTCCGGTGAATCGACTCCTCTTTTCTCGGCGAANCCCGCCACGGTGAGCCCCTCGCAAAAACGGTTTTTCTCCGTATGGACCCGGCTAATCAAAACGCGATCCCAATAATCCCGAGCCGAATAAGTTTCCATTAATTCGGATCGAATCCGGCCCCGAATCGCAGGGTCGCGGAGCCGGGCCAATTTCTCCTCCAGCTGNCCATTATGGACCCAATCGGGCAGCAGGGCACTCAGATGGGTATTTGANGCGATATACGGATAGCGGTCGCAGGTGACGTCCTGGNCCGATGACCTGGCCCCCTCGATCAACTCGAATGCCGCATCCAGTTTATCCCAATTTTTCTCTCCCGCGGCTTTAAGGTGGCTGATTTGAAGGGGAAGCGCTGCGTCCCGGGCAATTTCGATAACCTCTTCTATCGCCTCCAAGAGTTGTGCGCCCTCGCTCCTCATGTGGGTCGCGAGCAAACCGCCATGCCGCGAGGAAGTCCGGCAGAGAGCCGTCAACTCCGAGCGATCGGCGAAACAGGCAGGGGCGTAAACCAGGCCGGTTGAAAGACCGAACGCGCCCTCCCGCATTCCCTCGTCGACCAGGCNATCCATCCGGTCGANGTCGTCCGGCCCCGCGGGTCGNTCGCTTCCCCCCATGACGGTGGCGCGGACGGTATTGTGTCCGATCAGCGGGGCGTAGTTCACCGACACGCCGATGTCCTCGACATGGCTAAGGTATTCGTCAAGCCGCGAAAAGGGGATTTCCAGGCCGAACTGATCGCGGTAATACGAGCGGCGCTCTTCGAGCTCGACCCCGCCGATAGGAGCGGCGGCATAACCGCAATTTCCGCCGACATCGGTCGTCACCCCCTGACGAACCTTGGCCTGGGCAGTGGGGTTCATCAAGAGGTAATAATCGGAGTGGCCGTGGATATCGATAAAGCCGGGGGACAGGGCCAGGCCTTCGGCGTCGATAACGCGGCGTACGTTTTGAGCGCCCACCGGAGCGACCTCGGCGATGATATCCCCCTCGACCGCCAAGTCCCCGATATAGGGATCTGCGCCGCTTCCGTCGTATACAAGCGCTTTGCGAAAAAGGAAGTCGAACATGAAACGCCCACTCAGAAAAAATTCCTGGACAGACGGACGAGAGAGGAATCTCTATCGTAAATTTACATGAAAGTTCTTTTCAAATCATCCATGGGGCGGGGAGCCCAAAACCCATTCACCCCCCGCCATCACGGTCGATACCTCCAGGGAGTCCGGATCGAGGAAACAGATGTCCGCCCTGGCCCCCGGGCGCAGGCAGCCTCTTTTCCCCGGCGATCCAAGGAGTTTGGCGGGGTTCCAGGTGGCAAGCGCCAGGATGCGGCTATCGTCCAGCCGGCGCCATTTTTTAATAAGCGGGATCATCTCCCCGACGGACAGGCGGCTTCCGGTCAAAATACCCCCGCGCTTAACGGCAAACCCAGAGGTTTGGGCATTTTCCTCGCCTGAAAGCCCTCCGCCGGACACCAGATCGGAAGTGAGAACCGTCCGGAACCAGCCTTTTTTTTGGATGAATTCAGAAACGATTTCCGGGTGTACGTGGACGCCATCCGCGATGATGCCCGCCATCAGCCTGGGGTCCGAGCTCACTGAAGCCATCGGGCCCGGGGAGCGGTGATCGGAAGGCTTCGCCTCCGGAGAGCCGGCCTCTCCGGGCGAGCCGTACCGGTTATAGGCATGGACCGCGAACGCCCCTCCGGCGGACAGGAAATTTTCCACCCTATCGGCCGAGGCCGCCGTATGCCCCATCGCGGCCAGGACGCCGCGTTCGCCAAGCCACCGGACCGCCTCGGGAGCGCCATCGAGCTCTGGGGAGAGCGTGACCAGCCGAAGCCCCGGTCGGCCCTCCTCCCCCCAGCCCCCCGCGGCCTCCGCGATTCGTTCGATCTCCTCGAAATCGATCGGCCGGATGTGTTCGGGCGGATGCGCACCCGCCATCATTTTCGAAAAATAAGGACCCTCGAGATGTACGCCCAAAATCGAGGACGAAGGGGTATTTTCCTTTTCAAGAGTTTCCCACGCCTGGCGCACGGCGGAGGCCGAGGCCAAAAGATGGTCTTTAGAAGATGTAGTCAGTGTGGGAAGAAACGATGTGGTCCCGCGCGAGACCAGCTCCGCGGCCATCCCTCTAACGCCGGCGGCCTCGGCGGCCATCACCGCGTTGTCATCCAGGCCGTTCACCTGGAGGTCGATAAAACCGGGACAGGCCAACAGCCCGCCCAAATCCAGAATTTCCGCATCGGAGGGTATCGGGCGCGAGCCAATAGGCCCTACATAAGAAACAACGCCCCGATCCACGAGGATCAGGGCGTTGGATATATGCTCAAGCGGTGTTCTGACCGCGCATCCGGTAATTGCGAGAGGCGGGGCCATGGGCACGGAGGAGAATATTAATTTCCCTTTAGTTTCTTGAGTCCGGAGCGGACGGAATCGTTCGCCTTGATGAGATCCTCGATATTTTTTTTCGCCGACTCAAGCAATTTTCCTTCAAGGCGGTTCAAAATCAGCCTGGCGGCGATGGTATTCGCGCCCGGCATGGAGGGAGGAACTTCTTTGTCAGGATTTTTTGAATACTCCTCGACTTCTTTTATAATCTCGCTTTCATCGTAAAGCTCACTTTTTTCGTATTGAAAAGCCAACTTCACGTAATCGCGTTCTTTGCGTTCCTGGTCGCGCGTTTCCCGGATAATGTTTTCCATATCGCTGAAGGTGGGTTTTTTGGAGGATTTTTGGCAAACTTTTTCGATTTCCTTGAAATACTTCGATTCGTTATATCCGGACGTAAATTCGTCACCCGGAATTTTGCTACTAATCTCAAACCGAATGCAATCGTCCACACATCTAGGCGGACCGATTTCATAGGTGATTCCTTTAACGCTGAACCGGTCTCCCTTTTTGGGTTCGTACTTTTTTTGAAAATTTTTGGCCAGTTGATTCAACGAGCGGGTAGCGACCTGAACAAAGAGTTGTTCCTGAAGCGTTGCCATACTTTTACTCTCCCAAGATGCCTGAGCCTGATCCCGAAATTCTGGACACGAACCATGCCCAATAGATAAAAAGGCGTCAAGAGATATTATTCTTCACAGAAAGAGAACAAATAACGCAAGTAATGATACAACCGAATTACTATCAATATCTTACGTAATTTTATCGGATTAACTACGCTTTATATTTCATGTGCTAGTCTTGAATTTTACTCGAATTACTAAAGGATTCCCCATGACCCAACCAATCAAAATTCGGCTTGCAGGATATTCTCCTCCAGACTCCACCCACAGCCAGGCTTCGATCCATTTCAAGGAGTCCCTCGAAAAACGGCTGGGTAACGCTGTTGACGTCGATGTTTATTGGAACATTCTCGATTTCGGCTACCGTGCGGACGACCTTCTCTCGATGGTGGAGTGCGGCCTTCTCACCATGTGCTACTTCTCCACCAGTTACCTCACGAATCTTTTTCCCGAGCTCTATCAACTCGAAATCATCGACTTGCCCTTTGTATTTGAAAATGAAGAAAGCGCCCACTCCGCCCTCGACGGCGCGCTGGGAAAATATCTCACCGAAAAAACGGAGGAATGCATCGGTTACCGCGTCCTGGGTTACTGGGACAATGGATTTCGCCAGCTGACCAACCTGCTCCGCCCCGTGCGATCGCCCGCCGATCTCGAGGGTATGCGCATCAGGCTCCAGCCCAACGAGGTTCACATCAAAACTTTCGAGCTGTTGGGAGCCGTTCCCGTTCCGGTCGATTTAAAGGAGGGTATCGAAAAGATCGTCTCACACGATGTCGACGCCCAGGAAAACCCCCTGGCGAACACCGTCACCTACGGGGTGACCGACCATCACAACCACATCGCCATGAGCGCGCATTTTTTCGGGGCGCGGGGTCTGTACATTCACAAAGAAAGCTTCGACTCGTGGCCGGAAGATGTGCGGCTCGCCGTCCGGGATTCGGCCCAAGAGGCCATCCAGGTCCAGCGCGACCTGGCCCTATCCAAGGAAAAGGCGCTTCGCGTCCAACTCGAGGAAGAAGGCGTCAACGTTGTCGACCTGACTTCATCCGAGCGCAAGGCTTTTGTAGAGGCCATCAAGCCTATTCTGGACGAGGCCCGAACCCGACTGGGCGAAGATCTTTTTTCCTTGCTCGAGAAGAGCTGACAATCGCCCCAAAATCCTTCGGATTGACTTGGTTTTTTCCGCAGAGTTCGCTATCCCTCTATCTGGCCTTATATTATGCGTGTAGCCAAATTTCTGCCGGATCGGGGAGATAAGCCAGCCCATGCATTTTTTTTGTTTCGGCGCAATCCTTCTTGGAATCACCGTATTCGGAACGGTCGGATACACCCTGATCGAGGGGTGGCCGCTAGACGAAGCTTTTTACATGACCATCATCTCCGTCACGACCGTCGGCTACCAGGAGGTCAGGCCGCTGAGTCCGGCGGGGAGAATGTTCACCGCCGCGCTCCTCATCATGGGTGTCGGGGCTGTATTTTACGTCATGGCGGGAATCGCCGAGATCATGATCGAGGGGCGCGTCCGTCAAATTTTCGGGAGGCGAAAGAGAGTGCGCGAAATTCATAAACTACGCGGGCACCATATCATTTGCGGATACGGGCGAATCGGATTTGTTATATGCCGTGAGTTTCGCCGGGAGAATCGGCCATACGTCGTGATAGAAAACGACCCGGAAAAAGCCGCGCAACTCATCGACGAGGACATCCCCGTAGTCGTCGGAGACGCGACCAATGACAACGTACTCATAGAATCCGGGGTGGAGCGGGCCGTCGGTCTCATCAGTTCCATGCCCACCGACGCGGAAAATGTATTTGTCACCCTTTCCGCCAGGCGGCTGAACAGGGGCCTTTTCGTCGTAGCGAGGGCCGCCCGGGACAGCGCGATTCCCAAACTCCATGACGCGGGCGCCAGCCGTGTTATCTCGCCCTACACGATGGGCGGCCTTCGAATGGCGGAATCCGTCCTGCGGCCCAAGCTGGCGAATTTTTTTGACACGATCACTGGCTACACCTCGAAAGATTGGGATTTTGAAGAGGCCAAGATTCCCAAGGACTCCCCTTTGGTGGGGCTCTCTCTTCGAGACTCGAAGATTAGTCAGGAAACCGGCGTATATATTTTGGCGGCCCGAAAGGGAGAAGAAATGACTTTTAACCCGGGCGCGGATTATGCCATCGGCGAGGAAGATATCCTTTACGCCATGGGCCGCCCCGAGCAAATCACCAGTTTGAGAGGTCACTTTCTGAGCGGTCCGGCCACCGGAGCCGCCAGTTAACGAACCATCACCCGATCGAGTCCCAGCCGGCGCCGGCGGTCGCCTCCCGAAGCCGGCCGGCGGCCGTTGACCCATCTTCCATATTTTTTTTCATCTCCGAATCAAGTCCGGAGATATGCGGAAATACACCCAGCAAAGGCGCGTCGCACAGCTCTTCGATGGCCGAGGGGTTCCGCCGCGCGGAGGGGGATTCCGTCCCGGTCAAATCGTTCAGAATAATCCCGGCGATGGCGAGCCCCTCGTCCCTGGCCACCCGCACTGTCATTTGAGTGTCGTTGAGCGTACCCAACCCCAGGGGAGCCACGATCAAGATATCGAGCCCGCACCGCCGCGCCACATCGCTCATCCGCGCTCCCGGCCCCAGGGGGACGAGAAGCCCTCCCGCTCCCTCGACTAGAAGAGGACCCGGCCGGGAGCGCAGTTCACTGATGGCGTCCTCGATTTTCGCTATGTCCGGCGGGTTTCCCTCCTCCTCGGCCGCGTGCGCCGGAGCCATCGGGAGCGCGTAGCGATAAGGACAAATCTCATCGAGGGGCCTCACGTCGCCCGCCGCCGCCTTGAGCGCCGCGGCGTCCGCCGGATAAAGGCTATCGCCCTTGGATTCGCACCCCGATTCCGCCGGCTTGAAAACCCGGGGGCCGCGCCCCTCGGAGGCCCACCGGAGCGCAAGAGCGCAGCCCGCCACCGTTTTTCCAACGCCGGTTCCGGTTCCGGTCAAAAAAATGGCAGGATCACCCATGGGTCACGCTATCAACTCTAAACTTTGAAGAATGGAGCGGAAATGGAGCCCGATAAAACCCTGGACCTCCTGGGAGAAATTTGCCCGATGACATGGGTGCGGACAAAACTCGCGCTCGAGGAAATGAAGCCCGGCGAAGTGCTCGAGGTGTGGCTCGACGAAGGGGAGCCCTCGGAAAGCGTTCCGATAAGCGCACAAGCCGAAAGAATTCAACATGTTTCATCCAGACCCGGCGAAAAAGGCGGCGTCGCGGTCTTGCTTCAAAAACCAAAATCGGACCTCCCGTAATATCCCTTTGCGTTAAGAACCGGAGGGCGCCGGGGGTTTGGCGGGTCGAATGTTCGTCGATACGACAAACCAAACCCCCGCGATTAGCGCCAATATCGCACTCAGATGCATCAACACGATAAATCCCAGGGAGGGGAGAAGCCATCCGGCCAGCAACACCCCAACGGTTGAACCGAGTCCGAAAGTGGCGGCGTTATACAGCGCCTGGCCCGTGTTTTTGATCGCCTTGCCGCTCATCTGGTCCACAAACTGAATGGCCCCGACGTGGTATATCCCGAAAGTAAGGCCGTGAAGCGCCTGAATCGCTATCAGGGCAGAGATATTCGTGGTCCAGGTCGTAAACTCCCACCTGAGAGCCAAGGCAAAAATCCCCGTGGCTATCATCCCTTTAAGCCCGATTCGATTTTGAATGCTGCCGGCGAACCACAAGAAGAAAATCTCGCTGACAACGCCCACCGTCCATGCCAGTCCGATAATTAATGCCGACGAACCAAGCTGGCCGAGATAAATGCTGAAATAAAGGCCAAACGGCCCCGAACTCACCGCGGCTAAAACGGCGGCGCAAAAAAAATTGATCAGCGGTTTATTCTTCAGGAGTTCTTCCAGGTTGCCTCGAAAGTCGGATTGGGTTCCCTCCCATTCTCCGGGAAAGGTCCCGACCACGCCCATCAGGAACATCCCGCTGACGAACAAGACAGGAAACATCAGGCTGATCGAATGCACCTCAATAAGCCTTCCGACCACCAGGGCGGCGACAATAAATCCCAGCGAGCCCCACCATCGAAGGCGGCCGTATTCGCCGCCGCTGGCCTCGATTTGCCGGAGAGAGACATTTTCCGCGATGGGGCCAATCGCGCCCCGGCAAGCCGAATACAAGATAATCAGCACAAGAAAAAACCAGAACCCGCCCCTCCACCAAAAGCTCAGGGCCGCAAGGCTGCTCACCGCCACACAGACGAGCATAATCTCGCGGCACCGGCGCAGCCTGTCGGCCAGCGCTCCGGCCAGCGGAGGCACCAGAGAGGTCGATATCCTGGCAGCGGCGTTCAAGTAACCCAGCTGGGCCGCCGTGATTCCAACCGAATGGTAGTAGACGTTCAGGAACGGGAGGGTGACGCCAACGCCAAAGAAATGAAAGAAATAAAATGCCGGTATCCGCCAGACGGCTGGCGCCCAAAACCTCCTGTTCATCCTCGGCCGCCCTCCTGCCATCCAGACATCCCGCCATCAGACTGGGCGGGCCCCACCGCCCCCTGGCGCTGGGTCACCCCGCCTTTGCGCGCCGGCCCCTCCGCCCTTTGGCGGAGGGGCACCCCGATTTCAGATACCGACCGGAGAATATAGACTATTTCGCCGATAACCCGATCCGGCCTCAGCACCACCCCCGGCGAAGGGGAGGAAATGCCGCGAAATTCAGGCTATTTCTTTTTCTCCAAATGTTTCTATCCGGAGGAAGATTTGTTAGAATTCCAGCCCGTTCGGGGGGATTCAATCCTATATTAATATCTTAAGGGTCCGAAGTCCGGATACTTGACATTTTATCCAGCAGGGGGGCGGGGCGATGAGCACAAAAGAGATCGAGACCAACGCAATCAAGATGGTGGCCGCCGGCAAGGGGATTCTCGCCGCGGACGAAAGCGACGGAACCATTAAAAAGCGCTTTGATTCGATCAATGTCCCTTCCACGGAGGAAAACCGCCGTTCCTACCGGGAGATGCTTTTCACCACCAAGGGCGTCGAGGACTTCATCAGCGGCGTCATCCTCTTCGACGAGACGCTTCGCCAGAGCGCCCAGGACGGAACCCCGTTTCCCACTCTGCTCGCCGGGCTGGGCATCCTCCCCGGCATCAAGGTGGACAAAGGCGCGAAACCGCTCGCCGGCGCTCCCGGAGAGACGGTGACCGAGGGCCTCGACGGCCTCCGGGACCGCCTGAAGGAGTACTACGGCCTCGGTGCCCGGTTCACGAAATGGCGCGGGGTCATCAACATCGGCGAAGGGCTCCCCACCTCCTACGCCATCGAGGCCAACGCCCACGCGCTGGCCCGCTTCGCGGCCCTGTCGCAGGAAGCCAGCCTGGTCCCCATCGTCGAGCCCGAGGTCCTCATGGACGGCGGTCACTCGATCGAAACCTGCCACGAAGCCTCGGAGGCGACCTTCAAATGCGTTTTCGATGAGCTTTCCAAACAACGGGTCCTCCTCGAGGGAATGATCCTCAAACCCAACATGGTCCTCTCCGGGAAGGATTGTCCCTCGCGGGCGGGAGTGGAGGAGGTGGCCGAGCAAACCCTGCGCTGCCTGAGGAGCGCCGTGCCGGAAGGCGTTCCGGGAATCGCTTTCCTCTCGGGGGGACAGACCGACGAGGAGGCTACTGCACACCTCAACGCGTTGAACGCCACCGGCCCCCACCCCTGGGAGCTGAGCTTCTCCTACGGACGCGCCCTTCAGGCCCCCGCCTTGAAAGCCTGGGTCGGCGAGGCCTCGAACGTCCCCCTCGCTCAAAAGGTTTTGTATCATCGCGCCAAGTGCAACGGCTCCGCGCGGTCGGGCTCCTACTCCACCGCCATGGAAAAGGAGGGCGTCGCCGTATAAGGGCCGACGCCGCGTTTTTTGGCGGTCTGTGTTAAAATATCGTTCGTCCACCACCCTCTCCCGAAATGAGGCGGAGACCATGAGTCCACAAGCGGCAACGGCCGAGGCCGAGCTCGAAAAAGGAATTACCCTGGAGCGGCACGTCAAGGAAGAGGAAAGAAAATTTCCCCAGGCCCGGGGCGTTTTCACCACACTGATCAGCCAGATTTCGCTTGCCGCTAAAATCATCAGCGCCGAGGTGAACAAGGCGGGCCTCGTGGACATTCTCGGCCTGACCGGCCATACGAACATTCAGGGCGAGAAAGTCCAGAAACTGGACACTTACGCCGACGAGGTGCTCCGCCGCGCCCTTGATCACCACGGGTCCGTCGCCGCCCTCGCCAGCGAGGAAATGGACGATCCCTATATCGTCTCCGGCGACTACCTGGACGATGGGGAGTACGTTGTCGTCTACGACCCGCTGGACGGCTCCTCCAACATCGACGTGAACGTAAGCATCGGCTCCATTTTTTCCATCCTGAAAAGAAAAACCACGAACCCCGAAGCGACGATAGAGGATTTTCTGCAACCCGGAACCGAGCAGGTTTGCGCCGGGTACGTGATTTACGGCTCCTCGACCATGCTCGTTTACACGGCCGGAAACAGCGTGAACGGGTTCACCCTCGACCCCTCGGTCGGTGAGTTTTTTCTGTCGCACCCCAACATCAAGATTCCGGCACGGGGAAAAATCTACAGCATCAACGAGGGAAACTCCGGGAAGTGGGACAAGCCGGTGGCGCGCTACATCGCCCACCTGAAGGAAAGCGACAAGGCGTCCGGGCGCCCCTACTCGGCCCGCTACATCGGCTCCCTCGTCGCCGACTTTCACCGGAACCTCCTCAAGGGAGGCATATTCCTCTATCCGGGCGACAAGGCGAACCCGAACGGAAAGCTCCGCCTCACCTACGAGTGCAATCCAATGTCCTTCATCGTGGAGCAGGCCGGCGGAGCGGCGAGCAACGGCAGACACCGCATTATGGACATCGTGCCCGAAGAGCTTCACCAGCGCGTTCCTTTTTTCGTCGGCTGCAAGGAAGATGTGGCGGACGCCGAACGGTTTCTTTCGGAGGGGCTGGGACGATGAACAAACCGTACGGGGCCCTCGCCCTGGCTTGCCTCCTTGCCCTTTCCGGGTGCGTGAGCGTCGAGGACTACGAAAAGAAAGTCTCCGAGGCGTCGGGTCTCAGGAAGGATTTGGACATCTCCCGGACCCGGATCGCCTCCCTTCGCAGGAGCACCGACGACCTCCGAAAACAGATCGGGGACGGCCGGCTGGAAAACGAAGAGCTCGCCCAATCGCTCACCATGTCCCGGCGCCACGGGCAAAAACTCGAGTCAAGCTTGGCCGATACGCGGACCCGCCTTTCCTTTCAAAGCCAGGAAGGCAAGTCGGCCCAAAAAGAAAGCGCCCGGCTCAAAAACGCTATCGAGAAAAGCCGGGACAGAGAGCGGACCCTCGAGAAATCCCTCGCCGGGATACGCCAAAAGCTGGACCGGTTCGAGGACCGTCTCCGGCTGCAGGAGCAACTGAAAAAAGACATGGCCGCGCAGTTTTCGAAGGAATCATCGTCGGGTACGGTTTCCATATCCCGCCGCAAGGAAAATGTCGTTATCAGTCTCGCCAGCACTATTCTGTTTTCCTCTGGGAGCGCCAGGATTCGGGCCAGCGGAAAAAACCTTCTCAAAAAAATCTCGCGAATTTTTAACCGCTACCTTAACCGTGAAATCCAGGTTCAGGGCCATACCGACAACATCCCCATCAGCGACAGGCTCACCGAGCGTTGGGAGTCCAACTGGGAGCTTTCGGCGGCCCGGGCAACACGCATTCTGCGGTTCCTGGTCGAGATCGGAAACATCGACCCGAGACGGATATCGGCGGCGGGCATGGGCGAATTTCGCCCCATCGCGGACAACTCGACCAAGCCGGGAAGGAATAAGAACCGGCGCATCGACATCGTTCTTTCTCCGCCGTCATCCTGACCGGATTTTTCCGAACGCTTTCGCGGGTTCCGTAGAGCCTTGAGACGTCATGCGGGAACCTCGCCTCGCTCTCTTCCGCCGAATCCCCCACTACTCATGGATGGAAACATTCGATGATTATCGAACGCCTGGCCGTCGGCCCGTTTCAGATGAACAGCTATATCGTCGGCTGCGAGAAAACCGGCGAGGGGATCTACGTCGATCCCGGCGCGGAGGTGGGCCGCGTCATCGAGGCGGCCCGGGCGGCCGGGCTTCGTCTGACCCGCCTCGTCGGCACCCACGCCCACCTCGACCATGCCGAGGGGGTCGCCGAGGCAAAGGAAAAGCTCGGCCTTCCCTATCTTCTTCACGAAGCGGAGCTTCACAACCTCCGGAGCATGCCCGCCGTCGCGCAGGGGTATGGGTTTCCGAAACCGGAGGTTCCCGAAATGGACGGGCTTCTCACTCCCGGCGAGAGTCTGACGGTCGGTGAAATTACATTCGAGATCAGATTGACCGACGGACACGCCCCCGGAAACATCACACTGTACTGGCCGGGCGGCGAAAACGGGACCGGCCATGCCATCGTGGGCGATGCGCTTTTCGCCGGTTCGATCGGGCGGACGGATTTATACATGGGAAGCGCCAAAACCCTCTTGAATTCCATCCGGACGCAGTTGCTCGCCCTTCCCGCCGATACGGTGGTGTATCCCGGCCACGGACCCGAAACCACAATCGGACGCGAGAAAGAAACAAACCCGTTTTGCCAGGAAGACGCCGAAAACTTTCTTCAATGAGCGAAATTTCTCCCCCTCCCGCGGCCCATCCCCATCTCGGGGGAAACATCCGTTTCTGCGTTTCGTGCGGCTCGGAACTCGTCTATCGCGCCTGGACGGAGGGTGATGGCTCGATGCAGCTTTGCTGCGACGGTCCAAAGTGCAAACACGTTCATTTTCTCGACCCCAAGGTCGCGGCCGGCGTCATTCCGTCCATCGACGGAAAAGCCATCATCCTCAAGAGGGCGTACAACCCGGGCAAGGGTCTCTGGACTTTTCCCGGAGGCTTCGTCAATCGCGGCGAAGTGGTCAGCGAAGCCGCCGCCCGCGAAACAAAAGAGGAAGCCGGCGTCGATGTGAGGGTGGGTCCGCTTCTGGGCGTTTACTCTTTCCCGGGGAATCCGACGATCCTGATCGTTTACGCGGGAGAGGTGACCGGAGGGGAGCCGCGCGCCCTCGACGAGAGTACGGAACTGCGGCTCGTCGGGCCTGATGAAATTCCTTTCGATGACCTGGCCTTCGACACCACGCGCGCCGCCTTCCGCGACTGGCGATCCTGGATCGGTGAAAAGCTTCCCGGCGCGTGATCGTTCCATCGTTCGGCCTCGAATTTTTTTAACCCCAGATATAGTTTGATTTCCTGATTGGCTCCCCATATGTAGATTTTCACCCCCTTCTCGTTTTCGTTAAGTAACTCCTTAAAAAACAATAATCTGCAAGCTTTACCGCACAAACAACATTAGGATATTTCGGGAATCGAAAAATATTTTCACGAATATTCGCATATATATCAAATAGTTACGTGGGACATTTAAAAATTTACTTGAGACAACGCCTCTTCCTATGTAATATCCAAGGTGTTCCCGGCTTCGCCCCATGCAGGATTTTTCATGACCAATCTGGAAAGAGACCTGTTTTCTCTCATTACCCTGGTCAGCAATGTGACAGAAGCCTATTCGGCCTGTCTGTTTCTCGAAAATAAGCGGCGAAAAGAGTTCCAACTGACCACCTTTCACAGCCTGAGCCCCCACATCACTCCCAACGCTTCGATCAAACACGGCCAGGGTTTCATGGGCTGGGTGCTGGAGAACGACGAACCGCTCAGCATCAACCAATTCGACAAGGACACCATCGTTCTCGGCTACTACAGCCGCGACGAAGACATCAAGACCTTCATGGCGGCCCCCCTTCCCTCGACGATGACGAAAGGGGCCCTCGCCGTGGACGGTAAAAAACGGTGGTCCTTCACCAACAAAAGTCAAAAAATTCTAGCAGGGTTCGCCCAGCAATTCGCATATCTGGTGGACGGCGCTTTAATGGCGGCGAAAGTAGAACGCCGGAGCGTCAACGTCGAGTCGTTCGGCAGTTACCTCGCTTCGCTGCACTCCTGCGACAGCGAGGATCAGCTGCTCAACGCGATCTGCCTTGTACCACGCGGATTGGTCCCCTTTACCGCCTGCTTCCTCGTTTTAAAAGACGAGGAAGCAGGCGTTTCGCGTCTTGTCCGCACCTCCGGGTTCGGTGAACTTTTCATGGACGACATCAAGATAAGCGACCGCTCGAGCGTATCCGGCTACGTCCTCACCAAAAAAGAGTCCCTGAGGCTCCCCGACTTGAAGAGAAGGCCCCTGTTCCAAGAAGGCGAGCCGGGTTTTGACGCGCGCTCGGTAGCAGCTGTCCCGCTGATCGTCGGCGGAAAACCGATTGGCGTCCTCGGATTCACCAACCGCCAGCGGGGCCAGTTCGACCCTTATGCGCTCAAACGCGCCGAAGTGATCGCGGTCCCCGTAGCGGACGCCGTCGCGCGCGTGAGGCGGGAGAAAAAATGGCGGCAGCGGGCGGAATTCGACCCCGCCACCGGCGGGCGGAACTTCGAATTTCTCCGTACCCGGATAGATGAAATTCTCCAGTACGCCGGCCCGCGGGGGCGGCACGTCGCCTTGCTGGACATCGAGCCCGACGATGTGAATTTCATCCGGAGCGAATACGGGCCGGCCGGCCCCGAGGAGCTTACCCGTCACCTGTTCGAACTGCTCAAGCCCTTCGCGAGGGACGGGGATATTCTGGTCCGCTACGAGGGCGCGCGGTTTTTCCTACTTCTGGAGGGGACCTCCACCGAGCATGCGGAGGCGGTGGCCGATCACATTCTGATGGCGATCAACGAGAACCCCCTTCGGCTCGGACAAAGGGAGATATCTCTCAGCGCATGCGTAGGAGCCTCGTGTTTCCCGGAAAACGCCGGCGACGCGGAAGCGCTGTTCCTGGCCGCCTCGAAAGCTCTCAAATCAGCCAAGTCTTCAGGAATCAACCAAATGTGTCTTACGGGGGGGATGACATCCAATGTTCTCGCTTAACCGCTTCAGATCGTTTTTCGGTGCGAAGATCGCCATGGATCTCGGAACCGCGAACACGCTGATATACACCAAGGACAGCGGAGTCGTTCTCGACGAGCCCTCCGTCGTCGCGCTCAGCTCGGACAACGGCGGCGACGTCATCGCCGTCGGAAAGCGCGCCAAGGAAATGTACGGCCGGACCCCCGAGAGTATCCAGACAATCCGTCCCATGAAGGACGGCGTCATCGCCGACTTCGACGTGACCAAGGCGATGATCAAGTATTTCATCGGCTCGGTCGTCACCAAAAAGCGGATCAGCCAGCCGACGATGATGGTCTGCGTCCCCTCGGGCATCACCAGCGTCGAGATGAAGGCGGTGATCGACTCCTCGCTGCAATGCGGCGCCGGGAAGGTCCACCTCATCGAGGAGCCGATGGCGGCGGCCATCGGATCGAAGCTTCCGATCCAGGAGGTTGCCGCCTCCATGATCATCGACATCGGGGGCGGAACCACCGAAGTAGCTGTCATCTCTCAGTTCGCCGTCGCCTACTCGGAGTCACTGCGCGTGGCGGGCGACGAGATGGACACCTGCATCCAGCGCTACGTGCGCCGCGAGCACGGCCTCTCCATCGGATCGTTCGAGGCCGAGCGGATCAAGATCGAA
>NYYB01000010.1 GCA_002685755.1 Nitrospinota bacterium | reverse complement strand
GGAGATATCACCGGGCACCGCTTGATGCGGTCATGCCGCACGCCCTGCTGCGGAAGTGACGCCGGAGATGGTACACCTACAGATATCTTAACCATTTCGTTGGGGAGGAATTATTCATGGATTTCGAGGTGAAGGGAAAAACCTGTCTGGTGACCGGCGCGAGTCGGGGGATCGGGCGCGCATGCGCGATCATCCTCGGCAAGGAGGGCTGCCCGGTGGCGGTGAACTACGTCCAGCGCGAAAAAGAGGCCGAGGAGACCTGCCGGCTCATCGAGGAGGCGGGAGGAAGGGCGATCCCCATCCGCGCGGATGTTTCCCGCTCCGAGCAGGTGGAAGCCCTGGTTGGCGAGGTGAGTGAGAAGCTGGGGTCCATCTCCGTCCTCGTCAACAACGCCGGGATCGCGCCGATGCGCCCGCCCGAGGAGTTGACCGAGGCGATCTGGGACGAGACGCTGATGGTCAATCTCAAGTCGGCTTTCCTGATGACCCAGGCCGTTTTGCCCGGCATGCGGCGGGCCGGGTGGGGGCGGATTGTGAACATCTCGTCCAACGCCGCCTTCACGGGCGGCCGCGTCGGGCCGCACTATTCCGCTTCCAAGGCGGGGATGAACGGCATGACGCACTCCTACGCTAGTTTTTACGCGAAAGAGGGAATTACGGTGAACTCCGTCGCGCCGGCTTCGATTGCCACCGATATGATCGCAAACGATTTGAAGATAAAAGAGCCCTACACCCCCGTGCCGCGTTTTGGCCATGTGGACGAGGTGGCCGAGACCGTCCTGACCTTCGTCCGCTGCGGTTTCATCACGGGCCAGACGCTTGTCATCAACGGCGGGTTCTATATGACCTGATGGACTGTCTTGATGGGTCTCACTGATGGGTCGTGAGGTGTCCGCCATCGAGAGTTGATGATTTGAAAATTTCGGGGGTTTTCCGAAAAAATCCGGCGGTTTGTCGCTCCGCCGTAATTGGTTAGAATCCGGTATCGCCTTGCCGCCTCATTATCCGAAATTATCTGGGTCCATAAATGGCTACACTGAAAAAGCGCCTTGAGGAAAAACTCGGGCGAGCAGTAAACGTGCGCGAAGATGAGATTCGCGCGCTTCTGTTCTCGTTCGCCTATTTCTTTTGCCTTCTCTGCGGCTACTACATCTTGAGGTCGCTTCGCGAAGAGATGGGCGTCGCGGGCGGTGTGCGAAATCTCCCCTGGCTCTTCACCGGAACATTTGTTGTCATGCTGGCGGCGGTCCCGGCGTTCGGCGCCGCCGTTTCGAGGTTCCCGCGCCGACGGCTCGTTCCGGCGGTCTACCGGTTTTTCGTCGCAAACATATTGATCTTTTATATTCTGTTCATCGCTATTCCCTCGGGCTCCGGAAGGGTGTTCCTCGCCCGTGCGTTTTTCATCTGGGTGAGTGTCTATAATCTTTTCGTCGTATCGGTCTTCTGGAGTTTCATGGCCGATATCTTCGGGAACGAGCAGGGAAAGCGCCTCTTCGGGTTCATCGCGGCGGGGGGCACGGCGGGCGCCCTCCTGGGTCCGGCGATCTCGGCCGCTCTGGCCGTGCCGCTCGGGCCGATGAATCTTCTTCCCATTTCGGCGGTTTTCCTGGAACTCGCCGTCCAGTGCGTTCGCCGGTTGAGCGCGCCGCCGGGGGTAGCCCCGGGCGAGGCGGCGAGCGGCGACGCGGGCGGGGAAGGCGCCATCGGCGGCGGAATCCTTGCCGGAGCAGCCCGGGTCTTTCGCTCTCCCTACCTGATGGGCATTTGCCTCTATATCCTCTTTTTCACCACGACTTCGACCTTCGTATATTTTCAGCAGGCCCACATCGTCTCGGGGGCCTTTGACGATCCCGCCGAGAGAACGCGCGTGTTCGCGTCGATCAACCTCGTCGTCGGGTTGCTGACGCTGCTCACGCAGTGGTTCGTCACCGGCCGCTTCATGGCCCGCTTCGGGGTGGGGGCCGCCGCAGCGTTCCTTCCCGCCGTGGTGGCGGCGGGTTTTCTCGCTCTCGCCTTTTCGCCGGTGCTCGCCGTTCTCATCGCCTTTCAGTCGATCCGACGGGCCTCGAACTTCGCCATCTCGCGTCCGGCCCGCGAGGTCCTTTTCACAGTGGTCGGGCGCGAGGATAAATACAAGTCGAAAAACTTCATCGACACCGTGGTCTATCGCGGCGGGGATGCCGTGAGCGGGTGGGCCTTCGCCGGTCTATCCACTCTCGGACTGGGCCTCCCGGCCATCGCCGCCGTGAGCGTGCCGCTGGCCGCGATATGGGGGGGCGTGGCACTCCTGCTCGGGAAAAAACAGGAAAAACTGGCCGGGTCCGGCTAGAATTGCGCTACCTTTTTCTTTTGGAGGACGACATGACGCCGAAGGATCTCCGGGAAGGACCGAAAATCACGAGGAGCGCGTTTTTAAGGCTGGCCGCCGCCGCCACTGGGGCAGGGGTCGCCGCCGGGCTAGCGCTCGGGGAGAGCGCCCACGCCGCAGGGCCGCAGCACATGCGGACGATCCCCAAAAGCGGGGAAAAAATTCCGGTGGTGGGGCTCGGCACGGCACGCACCTTCAACGTCGGACGCGATCCGGCGATGGTCCGCCCCCGCAAGGAGGTGGTCCGCCTATTTCTCAGGGAAGGGGGCAAGGTGATCGACACTTCTCCCTCCTACGGCGCGTCCGAGGCGCTGACGGGAGATATCCTGGCCGGACTGGGATCGGGCGACAGGGCTTTCATCGCCACCAAGATTTCCACCTGGGGCCGCGAGAACGGCATCGCCCAGTTGAATGAATCCATGCGGCACTTCCGCCGCAAGACCATCGAGCTCGAGCAGGTCCACAATCTCAAGGACACCGATGTCCATCTCAAAACCCTGCGCAAATGGCGGGACGCCGGGCGGGTGCGCTACATCGGAATCACCCATTTCAGGCCCTCCGCCTACGAAGATATCGAGGCCGTCATTAAAAAAGAGCCACTCGACTTTCTTCAGCTTCGCTACAACATCAGGGCCAGGGACGCCGAAGAGCGGCTGCTGCCCCTTTGCGCGGATAAAGGGGTGGCGGTCATGGTGAACCGTCCCTATGAGCGGGGCCGCCTGTTCCGGCCCGTGAAGGGGAAGAGCAAGCCCGGGTGGCTGGCCGAGTTCGGCGCGGAGAGCTGGGGTCAATTTTTCCTGAAATTCATCGTCTCCCATCCCGCCGTGACGGTCATCATTCCCGCCACGCGAAAGCCCAAGCACCTTCTCGACAACATGGGCGCGGGGCGAGGCCTCCTGCCCGACGCCGCCGGGCGCAGGAAGATGCTCAAACTCTGGGAGCGTTTTACGGCTTGAGGAGATGGCGATGGATAGCGGATCGAAACCCAATGAGCCGAAAATCACGCGGAGCGCGTTTTTAAGGCTGGCCGCCGCGGCCGGGGTCGCCGCCGGGCTGGGGCTCGAGGAGCTCGCCCACGCCGCAGGCCCGCAGCTCAAGCGCGCAATTCCCCGAAGCGGGGAGAAAATTCCGGCCGTCGGGCTGGGGACGTCGCGGACCTTCGATGTGGGAACCGACCCGGCGGTGCTCGCCCCGAGAAGAGAGGTGACCCGTCTTTTCTTCCGCGAGGGCGGTACGGTGATCGACTCCTCGCCCATGTACGGGGAGGCCGAGCGCGTGACCGGCGATTTTTTGAGGGATCTCGGCCTGCACGATAAGGCCTTCCTCGCCACCAAGGTTTGGACCAGCGGCCGGCGGCGGGGCGCACGGCAGATGAACGAATCGATGCGCCTCCTGCGCACGAAAAAGATCGATCTGATGCAGGTGCATAACCTCGTCGATACGCGGACCCAGCTCCGTACCCTGCGCGAGTGGAAGGACGCGGGCAGAATCCGCTACATCGGCATCACCCACTACGGCACCGGCGCGTTCGGCGAAATGGCCGGATGGATTAAGCGCGAGCCGATCGATTTCGTCCAGTTTCCTTTTTCTATCGCCGTGCGCGAAGCCGAAAAGCGGTTCATGCCCTTTTGCGCCGACAAGGGGGTGGCGACGCTGGTGAACCGGCCCTATGAGAAAGGCAATCTGTTTTGCGCCGTGAGGGGAATAAAAATTCCGGACTGGTTCGCCGAGACCGGCGCGGAGAGTTGGGGTCAGTTTTTCCTCAAGTACATTCTATCGAACCCGGCGACGACCTGCGTCATCCCCGCCACGCGAAAGCCCAGGCACCTTCTCGACAACATGGGCGCGGGCCGGGGCCTTTTGCCCGGCGCGGGCGTCCGGAAGAAAATGGTGGAATTCTGGGGGCGTCTTTAATCCGAAAAACCCGCAAAGGTTAGTTCAGGTCCTTGGCGCAGCGAAAACCCCTGCTGGAGACCCGGGTCTCTGGAATGCTCCTGCCCCGTTTGGCGGCCCGGAAGTCCGTTGCGAATGTGTAGGACCAGGCGCCACCGCGAAAAATGCGCATGTCGCCCGAGCTAGGCCCCTTGGGGTTGCGCGTGGGCGCATCGATGTAATAGTGCGGCGAGTAGACGTCCTGGGCCCATTCCCAGACGTTCCCCGCCATGTCCACGGCGCCGTAGGGGCTCTCGTTGGTGTTATAGCTCCGGCCCACGGGGTGGGGCTTTCCTCCGCTGTTTTTTCTCCAGATGACCTTGTCCGGCTCCCATGAGTCGCCCCAGGGGTACTTCCGACCGTCCGTCCCCCGGGCGGCCTTTTCCCATTCGGCCTCGGAGGGAAGGCGCTTGCCAACCTTGGCGCAGTAGTCCCGCGCCTGGAACCATGTCACGCCCGCGACGGGTTGCTTTGAGCCGTTGAATTTCGGGCCATAATTCTCTTTCGTGCGCATTCCCGCCGCCCGGAATCTGGCGTTCGTCAACTCGTATTTGTAGATATAGAAGCCGTCGATATAGACCTTGCGCCGCGGCTCTTCGCTGTCATCGCCCGAGTTCGACCCCATGATGAACTTCCCCGCAGGGACCAGGACCATCGGCGCGCCGTCACTGCTCGTTATCTTTTTGGGGAGAGAGGCCGCGCCGGCGGTGCGTATCGGCGCAACAAGTAAGACCGCAATGGCAAAACGTACGCAGAATGTGTTGATCATTCTTGTTCTCATACGCCACCACCACCTGACTCAAAACCGCTTGCAGCCCCTTGGCCCCAGCCGCCCCGTAGGGGCGGGTTGGATGCCTCTAGGCCAGCGGCAGTTCGATACTTCCCATATCGCTGAGAGCGGCGTCGAAGGCGCGCTTCACCTTTGCCCCCTTTTTGGTGAAGACCATGCCGATGCGCGTGAAGGCGAGATAGTTCGGGGTGCCGTCCTCCTCGATGGGAAGCGAGAAGAGCGCCGGCAGCGAGTGCTTGGGGGGAATTTCGATAAGAGGCTTATCGCNCATGGCGATGNTCCANGGGCCGCTTCCGGGGACGATGATGAGGTCTGCCCGCTGACGGAGGCCGGAGAGGGCCTCGGCGGCCCGGCCGGCGAGGTCTTCCATCTCGCCCTCCACCTCTATCTTTAACGAGATTACCTTCGCTCCCAATCGGAGGAAAAAGCGCCGGACAAACCGCTCGANGTGGCTNGGCAGGANCCCTTCGGGCAAGGCGACGTATTTCGGCCGCTTCTTTCGTCCGGCTTCGGTCAGCCGGCGCACCTCGGTGAGAATGTCCTCGCGCAGCCGGTCGAGATGGTGTTTGTTCTGGCGGTACCACATCTTGAGATACTGGCGGGCGCCCGCGCGGAGCAAGGCGGTCCACCGGTCCCCGCGAATGAGGCGCGAGGCGATGCGGGGAAGGGAGTAGAACTTGCGGAAGGCGCGGACGGTCTCCCGCTGAAGCTCGTAGGGCGTCATGCGGCGGGGCTCGTAGGTGACGTAGTGGCCGTCGAAGAGGTCCCAGTCCTGGGTGCGGATCCGGCCCTCGGCGTGGAGGTCGCGGGTCATGGCCGTTCCGGGCATGGGTGTGAGGATCATGAACTGGGTGGTGTCGATGTCGAGTTTTTTGGCGAGCCGGACGGTTGTGCGCACGCTCTCGGCGTCGTCGGCGTCCGAGCCCAGNACGAACATGCCGTGCACCTTGACGCCGTGCTTGTGGAAAATGTCCANCGAGCGCCGGATGCGGTCAACGTCCATCCGCTTGTTGTAGAGCGCCAGGGTTTTCGGATTGAAACTCTCGAAGCCGATGTANACGTTGAAGCAGTTTGAGTCGCGCATNAGGGCGANCAACTCGGCGTCGTCGGTGANCTCGGCGCGGACCTGCGCGGACCATTNCATGCCNAGGCNCTCNGAGATCTTCCGGCGGAGGATGTTTTTCGNCCGTTTNTTGTTCACCGCGAANTTGTCGTCGCAGAAAAAAATGTAGTCGTGTTCCCGGTAGCGCCTGATCTCCTCGATCACGCGATCCTCGCTGGTGTAGCGGTAGCCGCGGCCGAGCATGGCAGTCACCGAGCAAAACGTGCAGTCGTAAGGACATCCCCGGCTGGTCATGATCGAGGCGATGCAGTTTTTGTCCCACCCGTGGACGAGCCCGAAGTCCGGGATGGGGAAGGCGTCGAGGTCCGGGACAAAGGGGCGGTTGGGGTTGTGAATCTTTTCCCCCCGGCCGTGTCTCCCTCCGGACCAATAGGAGAGGTTGGGGATGTCGGCGAAGTCGCGCCGGCCNTCGAGGGCGGNGAGCAATTCGAGCAGAGGGGCCTCGCCCTCGCCCTTGACGACGAAATCGGTGTGGCCCAGCGCCTCCTCCGACATGAAGGTGGCGTGGGTTCCGCCCATGACGACGGGGATGCCGAGTTCCCGGGACTTCGCCGCCCACTCGTAGGCGGGTCGGGCGGTGTTGGTGAGGGCCGAGATGCCGATGAGGTCGGCGGAAAGGATTTCCGCTTCGTCGGCCGGGGCGATGTCCTCGCAAAATACTTTAGTCTCGTAGCCCGCCTGATTTAAAAGTGTCGCGAGGAGCACCGCGCCGGTGCGCGGGATATGGATCCCCGAGTAGATGTTCGGGCTCTCGCTTCTGGGCTCTATGAGGACGATTTTTCGGATGGGCCCCATGCGTATAGTCCCCCTTGCCCTTCACTGTGTCAGGGATGACAAGCTACAAATAGCACAATAAGACCGCTTGGTATGGTATTTGATGCTATCGTTAACCCAACTCTTCCGCAAGACTTTTTTATCCCGGAGACGGTTTCTTCCNGAAGTCCAGCCGTAAAAGGGCGGGATGGGAATTATTATTATTTGAACATCCAGAGGGATATGAGAATTTAGCGGGCTAAAAGAGAAAAGCCCCATGAGCAGGAATCGCTCAATGTCCGGCCTATCGATCGGGGAATCCGGGTTCATNCGGGACCCGGCGGTTATTTTACAAACTTACAGCGTGGTGGTTTTTGGCTGTGGGATAATATCNCCGGGCCTGGAGATGATACGCGGGTTTGCGTGCCGCCGCCGGACGATGCGGAGGCGTTAGACCAACTGCCCCCTCGCTCCGCATCGGGAAACGCCATCTTCAATGTAGCTTCAAATTCCGCTCGAAGATTATCGGGAATTTTGATCGACATGCCGGTCGTCCAGGAAGGAGGGTCCCCATCGTTTTCCTCGGCGCGGGCCACCGTCATCGAGCAGCCCTCGAACACCTTGTTCAGGATGTCGATGGAGCAGATGATGACTTCGCCCACCTTGGGTTCATCGTGGAGCGTGACCCTGAAGCCGCCCAGGCTGATATCCACCGGCTCAAGGAGAACGTCCGAGTGCGAAGGGGCGTCGATCAGGACAACGAAGGCGGAGTTCGGGAGCCGCGATGAACTGCGTTTTTTCGATCCCGGAGTTCATGAGAAGCCCCCAATAAAATCTCTCGACGGGCTCCAATCANACCAAATAACGGCCCGCANCGCGNCCTTTATTTTGAGCAACTTTTTTTCACCCTGAATCATGCCNGCCCGAATTGGCGATCGATGATTTCGGGGATTTCCANCGGACCCATCTCCGAGCGATGGCGTTGCGGGGANCCGAACGATTTCAGGGAGGGAACGCGGCCGCGCCTGCGGGCAGGCCTAATTCGAGGGGCCCCGGACAGCCCCCGATTCCATGAGAGAGCGAATCCGTTCTTCTCCGTAGCCGAGAGTGTTTCTTAATATTTCCTCGGTGTTTTCGCCCAGGAAGGGCGCCGGCCCGGGGTCCGGGTTTCGCGGAACCGTGAGGTCGCGGATCGGGTTTCCGACGACGCGCACGGTGCCCGAGCCCGGGTATTCGTACTCGCGGATCAGTTCGCGCGCCCGGACCTGATCGTTTTCAAGGGCGCGGTCGAGCTTGTTCACCGGCGCGGCGGGAACGCCCCCCTCCTCGAAAATGGCCAGCCACTCCTCGGCGGACTTTTCGAGCAGTATTTTTTCCATCACCGGCAGCAACTCGGTCTGATTTTTAAAGCGAAGCTCGTTCGTTAGAAAACGCGGGTCATCGCCCAGCTCCGGGATTCCCATCGCCACGCACATTTTCTTGTAGAAGCGATCCTCCCTCGGAGAGAGAACAATATGGCCGGTGCCTGTCGGGAACGCCTGATAGGGGACCATGTACTCGTGTGCGCTGCCCTGCGGCCCGGGGAGGTCTCCCTTGTTGAGGTACATCGTCGAGATGTAGCCGAGCATGGCGAGCTGGACATCGAACATCGGCACTTCCATATGCTGCGCGCCTTTGCCCTTGGCTTTTCCGAGGAGCCCCGCCATGCACGCGAGGGCGCAATAGAGCGCAGTCGATATATCGGCCGAGGGAGTGCCGGGCCGCGCGGGGGGCCGCCCCGGCTCGCCCGTGATGGACATGTGACCGCTGATCGCTACCTCGACCAGATCGAACGCGGGCCGGTCGCGCCATGGCCCCGTGTCGCCGTATCCGCTCGAATCGACGAAAACGATTTCGGGGTTGCGTTCCCGCAAGACATCGAAACCCAGGCCGAGGCGATCCATCGTGCCCGGCCGGAAGTTCGCTAATACGGCGTCCGACGCGGCAACGAGGTCGAGCAATACTTTTTTCCCGTCATCGGTTTTCAGATCGAGGACGATGCTTTTCTTTCCCCGGTTGAAAGTCAGATATATGCTGGAGACATCGCCGATACCGGCGATACCCGGATTTCGCCCGAGATCCCCGCGCGGGGGTTCCACCTTGATGACCTCGGCGCCCATGTCGGCGAGCGCCATCCCGCCGATTGCCCCGGCGATGACCTGTCCCAGGTCGAGAATGCGGTAGCCTTCGAGCATATAACCCTCTTTCTGCGGGGTCAGGAGAGAGGCGCGGCGATAGCGCTCCCTTTAATGAGTGCGTCGCCGTGTTGGTTGACAGCCTTTGCCTCGATTTCGACGCGCCGCTCGCCCGCCTCCTCGAAACGGCGGGCCACTCTCGCCCGGCAGATCACCATGTCCCCCGGCCAGGCCATCGCCGAGAAACGGATCCGGAGGGTGCGCAGGGAGCCCGGTCCCACCCACTCCGATATCAGCCGCGCCAGATAACCGCCCTGAAGCATCCCCGGCGCGAAAATTTTGTCGAATCCCGCCCTGATCGCATAAATCTCGTCGTGGTGATTCGGGTTGAAATCACCGTTCGCCCCCACGAAGCGGACAAAATCCGTGCGGGTGAGGGGCCCCGTCGTTGTCTCGCGATCGGCGCCCTCGGCGAGGGCGTCCCAGCTTGCGTAGGAAATTCGTTCGGGCAACAGGGTTACTCCTTTTCGGCCTCTTTGGGCGGCGCGGCCGTTTCGATCAGTGTGCGCCGGGCCACCTGGACGAGTTCGCCGTTTTCATCGACAAAACGTGTCTCGATCACGGCGAAAGTCATCTTTCCGCCCCGGCGGCCTTCCTTTTCGCGCGTCGAGGCGATGACGTTACGCCCGTGCAGCGCCATTCCGGCGACGAGGGGTTTGTGGTATTCGAACTCCTGCTCCCCGTGGAGGCGCCGCTTGGGGTCGTAGCCCAGATGGACCATCGGATCGTTTTCTTCGCCTTCGTGCCAGAACTGGCGCGTGAACGTCGGGGGGGCGAGAAGATCCTCAAATCCCGCCGCGCGCGCCGCATCGAGGTCGAAATGAACGGGGTCCTCGAGGCCGAGCGCCAGCGCGAACTCGCGAATTTTCCCCCGCTCGGCGGTAAGTTCGAATTCAGGAAACTCTCTTTTCAGTACGTCCGGGTCCAGTGGCATCGTGTTCCACCTTATGAAAAAGACCGCCCGCAGGCGCGGACGATATGATCGGGTGAATGACTGATTATCCGATTTTCGCGGAGATTTCAATCCGCCCGGACACTTACGGCATTATGAGTGAATTTCGTGAACATGGCATTGACCCGAGACGTAAAAGCGGTCGAGGCGCCTTTCGGAAAACCCCGTTGCTCCCCCGCCCGAGGGTGAACGAGGAACCCGGCCCGCGAGAAGCAGGTGGATACCCATGAGTGAGTGAGAATTAAGGGACGCTAGAGGCCGAGCGCCTTTGCGATGATGTTCCGCTGGATCTCGCTCGTGCCCGCTCCGATGGTGGCGAGGCGGGCGTCCCGGTAGTGACGCTCCATCGCAAATTCGCTACTGTAGCCGTAGGCGCCCATCACCTGGACGCCCAGGTCGGACACTCTTTTATATGCCTCACCCGCGAAAAGTTTCAGCGTCGCGGCCTCGATGCGGCCCTGCTTACCCTCGGAGACGAGCCAGGCGAAGCGGTAGACTTGAAGCCGCGCGGTGTCCACGAGGGTGTGCATCTCGGTCAGCATGTGGCTCACGGCCTGGAACTTGCCGATGGGCCGGCCGAACTGCTTTCGCTCCTTGGCGTGGTCGAGAGCAAGACGGAGCGCCGCCCCAGCCGCCCCGGTCCGCGCGGCCGAGAGGCACAGCCGCTCGGTGGTGATGTAGTCCATCAGCCCCTGCCAGCCTCCACCGATCGGGCCCAGCGCTTCGTCCTCCCCGGCCTCGACGCCGTCGTAGTGCACCTCGCAGGTGCCCATCGCCCGGTGGCCGAGAAGGCCGAGCTTTTTCCAAGAAACGCCCTCGCGCGCCGCCGGAATGATGAAGTTCGTGATGCCCTCGTGTTTGTCGCCCGAGTTGTCGGTGCGCACGGCGACGAGGATATGCGTCGCGATGGGCAACCCGGAGGTGAAGTTTTTCGTGCCGGTGATGCGGAAAGTGTCTCCCTCGCGTTCGGCGCGGGTGATGATGGCCGCCGCGTCCGAGCCCGCGTCGGGCTCAGTCAGGCTGAAGGCGAAAAAGGCGTCGCCGCTCGCCGTCGCCGGGACGAATTCTTTTTTCTGGGCCTCGGTGCCGCTCATCAGGATCGCCTCGCACCCGTAGCAGACGTTCCGGAAGATCATGGTGGCGAGGTCGAGATAGTGGCTTCCCGCCGTCTCGAGCACGATGGCCAGATCGAGCGCGTCCCCGCACATCCCGCCGTATTCCTCGGGGACGGAAACGCCGATCCAGCCGTCCTTCGCCATCGCGGCGTAAGCCTCGACCGGCGCCTCGCCCTTCTGGTCGCACGCCATCGCGTACTCGGGCGGACAGACCCGGGCCAGCAACTCGTCCAGCGTCCGCCGCATCAATTCCTGTTTTTCATTGAAAGCAAAGTCCAAGGGAATTTCTCCGTTTATTTCAAAACTTCGGGATTAATGACGTCGATCGGGTTTCCCTCGGCAAAGGCCACGACCCGGTCGAAGGCGCCGCCGATGTATTCCTCGAATGAATCCATCGAGACGTAGCCGAGGTGGGGCGAGCAGAGGCAGTTGTCCAGCTCGAGCAGGGGGTGGTTGCCCCCGAGGACGGGCTCGTCCTCGTATACATCCACCGCCGCGCGGCCCGGGCGCCCGGCCCTGAGGGCGGCCTCAAGCGCGCCCTCCTCGACGAGGCCGGCCCGGCTCGTGTTGACGAAAAGGGCGGTGGGCTTCATGCGGCCCAGGTCCTCCGAGGTGATGATCCCCCGCGCGTCGGGCTTGAGGGGGATGTGGATGCTCACGACATCGGCCCCCTCGAAGAACGCCTCGCGGTTCGCCGCCATCTCGAAGCCGTCGGCCTCGGCGCGCTCCCGGCTGCCCTCGCGGCCCCAGGCCTGGATATTCATCCCGAAGGCGGCGCCGACCTTGGCGACGATGTTGCCGATCCCGCCGTAGGCGTAGACCCCCAGCGTCTTGCCCGTGAGGCGGGAGCCGAGGGTGGTCTGCCAGCGGCCCTCTTTCATATTCTGCACTTCAAGGGGAATGTTCCGCGAGGCGGCGAGAATCAGCCCCCAGCAGAGCTCGGCGGTGACGTTTTTGTTCCCGCCCCCGGCGGCGACTACGATGCCGCGCCGGGTGCAGGCCTCAAGGGGGATGTGGTTCACCCCTCGGGCGGTCTGGCTGATGAGCTTGAGGTTGGGGAGTTTTTCGAGGAGTTCGTCGGTGATGGGCGTTCTCTCCCGGATGAGGACGAGGGCCTCTGCGTCCTTGTAACGCTCGGCGATGGTGTCCACCGTCTTCACGGTGTCGTTGTGGATGACGACATCGTGCGCGGCCATTTTCGAGAAGCAATCGAGGTCCCGGATGCAGTCCTGATAATCATCGGATATGACTACTTTCATCTCGGTATCCCTCTATTCAGTTCAATGTCGAAATTCGCCCCCGCGCCGAAACCGGCACCCGGTGTGGCGGGCAACGTTTTTTTAATAAGGCCCCCAATATGAACCCGCGCCGCCCGAGGTTCAAGCTTGCCGGAGCATTTTCTCCCTTCTTTATGGGTTTTGCCTATCCGTGATATAAGCCCGTTGGGAGTTCCGCGCTCAAGGCTTCCTCCGGGGAGCGGTAAGGGAGAAAAAAGTGGCGGCGGCATCCGATAAAAAAATCTTGCTCACCAGCCTGGTCAAGGCGGGCGGCTGAGGCTC
>NYYB01000144.1 GCA_002685755.1 Nitrospinota bacterium | reverse complement strand
CCGGGTCGATGCCGGTATCGGCGACGCGCCCGGCGAACACAGAAACCACGGCAGGCGTTTCCTCATGCAGGACTTCGGCCACGTGGCGCACCTGATCCAGGGTCATCATGGCAGTGACGTTGACCTGCACCTTCTGCGCCGAGAGACGTTCCACCAGCGGCACCGAAGGGTCGCCCCTGGTGTTGGTGATAGGAATTTTCACATAGACGTTGTCGCCCCATGAGGCGATCTCCAGGGCTTGCGCCTCCATCTCGTCGAACTCGTCAGCAAAGACCTCGAAACTGACCGGGGCACCGTCGATCACGTCCAGCATGTCCTTGGCAAAGGCCGCGTAATCGCTGATTCCGTCCTTGCGCATCAGCGTGGGATTGGTGGTGAACCCCTTGATAAGCGGGTTCCGCGCCAATTCCCGGATGCCGTCGAGATCGGCCCCGTCGGCGAATATCTTCACGTTAAGACTATCGGTTCTTGTCATGCTGGCCCCCATTCAAACAGGTAAGGCTTTAAGAATATGGCGCACCGCCTCGGGCAAGTCCGAGACGGTATGATCCGGAGCGTGGTTGAGCGACTCGGCATAGCCACAGTCGATGAAATAGGTGAGGCAGTGAGCGGCCTTTCCGGCGTCCACGTCGCGCCAGCGGTCGCCCACCATGATACTGGCGGCGAGATCGACATTCCATTGCCGCGCCGCGTCCAGCAACATACCGGGATTAGGCTTATAGCGACGGCAATGATCGCCGCAGAGACATACGCAAATATCATCCACCGCAACCTCGGCCCGCAGCTTGTCATGCATAGCCTCCAGCACCTCCACGCTGGCCAGCCCTTCGCCGACATCCTTCTGGTTGGTGGTGACAATAACCAGGAACCCGGCCGCCTTGAGATCACCAACCGCATCAGCCACGCCGGGCAGGATATCAAACTCCTCCACGCGCAACGGCGCAAAGGGCTTGCCCTCTCGCACGTCGGAACGGTTGATGACGCCATCGCGGTCGAGAAACACCGCGCGGCGCATGTTCGCCTCCGTCATCGGGAAAGGCTCCCTACCACTTGGTGTCCCTGATCTGAAGATCGTCATGGCTGACGATGCCATGCCAGACCACGGCCTGGAAGGCCTCCGTCAGCGGCGTCACCAGACCCGCATCCACCGTCGGCACTACCACCACCTCGTCGCCCACCTGTTTGGTGTAGCCGCCGTCGCGGCCGACAATGCCAAAGATTTTCATGCCCCGTTTCTTGGCCTCCTCCAGCACGCGGATGATGTTCACCGAGACATTCTTTTCGGCGTTGCCGCCGCCCACCGAAAATACCAGAACCGCATCCTTGTCGTTGGCCTGGCTGACCTCGAGAAAACCGGCAAAGACCGTTTCCCAGCCTTCGTCATTGGTGCGCGCGGTCAATTCCGACACGTTGTCAGTGGGGGCATAGGCTTCGATACCGCAGAGCTTGCGGAAATCGTTCACCGCATGGCTGGCATTGGCCGCCGAGCCGCCGACGCCGGTGATGAACAGCCGCCCGCCCCGCTCGCGCAGGGCTTTGAGCTCGGCAACCAGCCGCTCCACGGTTTCGGCATCGATCTGGGCGCAAACCTTGGCGGCGTGTTTAAGAAAGGTTTGGGTATCGGTCATGGTCTTGCTTCTCTTGCTTGGGAGTCCACGGATTCAGCCGATGCGGCGGCCATTGGCAGAGTCGCCACAACGGAGGCGATTTAAAAAAACCTGGGTGCGAAGAAAAATTCCCGGGACGTCTTTGCCCGACTGGCCACCTGCGCGGCCCGGCCTTGAAGAAAAAATTACACCGGCGCGGTGGGGGCGCTTTCGCTCATTGTTGCCGGGATAGGCCCGCCCTTTTCCGTGATGTCCGTCTCCGGGGTGCTGAAAAACGTGGCAATGAATTCCTGCTGCAGATTTTCCCATACCTTGTCGCCTTCGGGCGTGAGTTGTTCTGCGATCTGAATTTCTTTCCAGCGCGCCTTGGGGAACTTCACATACATAGCGAAGGTGCGCCGCAGCCCCTTCAACTGGTCGGAGGTAAAGTCAGGCATATCCATTACGGTGGCGCCGGAATTGGCGGGGCAGATGGTGTCGGTGTCCAGATAGCCCTGATCCACGGCCACCTTCCTCAGCGACGTGCCGTAATAGGGCTGGTAGATGGAACAACTCATCTGATCGGCTTCGAACTGGCGGTTGATCTCAATTGTGTCATTGGCCAATTCCCGCGTCTCGCCAGGAAAGCCGATGATGTTATTGACCGAGAAATGCACGCCTGCCTTCTTGACGATCTTGAACGCCTCAATGGCCATGGAATTGGGATAGGGCCGTTTGACCACGTCACGCCGGAACTCTTCGTTGCCGTGCTCAAGCCCGAAGCTGATCATATGCAGCCCCACATCCTGCAGCTTTTTGATCCTTTCCGCCGTGACCGTTTCGGGACGGGTACAGCACCAGAAAGGAAGCTTGAACTCGGAATACATCTCGCAGAAGGCGTCAAATTCCCTGGCGGAGTAGGCGAAGAAGGTGTCGGCCCAGAAATTGACGTAGTTCATTTTCAGCACGTCGCGGAAATAGAGAATATCCTTCCGCACCTTTTCCATGGACCGCTTGCGGAAAAACTTGCCCCCCGTCTGCTCCTTGTAAAAAACATCCTGGGAAGGGGAGTTACAGTAACTACAGGTGTAGGGACATCCGCGGTGGGTCTCCACCGGCAGCATGCGATAGAGCTTTCCGTACATGGGGCTGTAATACCGGCCTTCCTCAAAAATCTCGATATCCAGCGTGGGAAGCTGGTCCACGTCCACCGGCGTGGTGATGGGGTTGCGGATAATGTCTCCCGATTTTTTCTTTATCCACAGATTGGTGACATCGTCATAGCCCTTGCCCGCCTGCATCCGCTCACAAAGATCGAGAAGGGCGGCCTCTCCCTCGCCCACGCAGATCATGTCCACCTCAGTGAAATCGATGGCCCGCTCGGGGGCAAAGGTGGCGAAGACTCCGCCGAGAATGGTGGGTATCCGGTGATGGCGGACGGCCTTTAACAGCTGCATGGCGAGCAGTACCGTGCTCTCGGTGGAAGTCACGGCGATCAGATGCGGCTGAAATCCCTCCACCTTTCGCGTCAGCACCTCTACGGCGCCTTCATGCTTACGCAGAGAATCTGCCTTGGATTCATAAGGGCGCACGAGACAGTTCTGAATAAGACTTTTCGCGTCGCCCTTGGACTTCACCACCTCGATGCCGTCGCCCTGCCCAGAGCCGGAGGAGTCCATCTGGGCGATGTAATCATCAGCGTCAAGATCGTAAAAGGACGAATCGAAGAGATCCACCTCGTAGCCGTGATTTTTCAACAACCGCGAAAACATGGCGATGGAAGGAGGCACCAGGCTTTCGGCACGCTGATTCGGATAAATCAGCAGAACGCGGAAATCAGACACCTAATCTCTCCTCCCTAGTCTTCCCGTGACCCACTGACGATGGAAACGGGGCCATAATCCAATATAGCGCAAAACGCTTCCCCGATAACGGAACATTGATAATATCAAGCATATTCAATTACTTATTTGGAAATCTCTGTGCCAATATTTGTCTGGCTCACCCTGACGGATACGTTCTTGAATTGGCCATGGCGTTGTATGTCCCCACGTCCGGACAACCACGAACCAGCGTGGCCGCACCAGCCGGAAGAGAAAATTCACCATGCCTTTAGGGGGTGTAGAGAACAGATACCTAGCCGGCGGCGGATTTCATTTTCTCTTTCAAGGCTTCCCATTCCTGGGCATATACCTCGGACTGCTCGTCGAGGGGTTCCCATATCTGGCCCCTGAACCAGGGGCCGCCCCTGGTGAAATGGACGTTTTTGGCATCAATATCAGCGGAAGAATGTCCATCCAGCCAGTTCCATTCCTCCGGCAGATCGCCGATGGTATCGTCATCCAGCCATTTGAAGTTATGCAGCCAGCGGCCCGATTTCGTGCTGACGTCATCAACCGTAAGGTTGTGGTGTCCTTCGTGACCACAGTTATACATGACAACGGACGACCAGTTCTTGCGCGAGAACTGGTACTGCTCGTTTCCATACATTTTATGGGTTTCCTCTGATGCCTGGGTGTGGTCGTGCTTTACGCAATACACGGCGTATTTGGGATCATTGTACTTCTCGAACAACTCCAAAGGATCAGATCTGAAATACATGTCACAGTCCATGAATAGCGCCCAGCCTTCAAGGCGATGCAAAAAAGGTGTCAGGAACCGCGAAAACGAAAAATCGGTGGCGAAAGGCATTCCGTCGAATATGTCGCGATGTTGAATATCGGAATCATTCTTCGGACTCGGCAAGGACGAGCTGCCGAGCTGCCATGCGCGACGATACAAACCAATTCGCCTCATCAGGTGCTGCTTGATGGGATAGACGTTCAGCGGTCCCGATGCATGCTTGAGCGCCGTATATTTTAATACCTCAAACGGCTCGTCTTCTCTCGGGTCATAGCCCACGTAAATTGTTGGAATGTCTTTCATGGTTTTTCCTCAACGGTTGGCGCGATAGTTTATGGAAGGGACGGGCGCGCCACAGGCCGCCACCTCATAGAGGGTGCAGTCAATGAAAATGCAAAGTATTATTTTCCATCATCTTTTTCCCGCCACGCGGATCGGCGGGGAGCGACGGGGAAGGGGCCGCTGCCGATTACAGGTTTCTACCGCCTTTGAAAACGACGACTGAGTCATAGCGGCCCGACCCCGAAATAATCCGGTAATAGGCGTACATACCGTTGATTACCTTGTCGAGAAAGTGCCGCGAAAAATAACGAAAAAACCAGTAGCCGGAGGTGCCGTTATCAACGTCGATAATTCGGGCTTTTTTCACGTAGTCGCGGTCGTCAACCACCAAAACCAGAAAGGTCAGGGTTTTCGACACAAGATAGAGGTTCATCAGAGCTTTTTCGAAATAGGGGATATGGAGCAGAACCCGGGAACAGAAAACAACATCAAAACTGTTCTCGCCGAAGGTGTCCACCAAAGTATATATATCTCCCTGCTCAAAGGTGGCGTTGGACGCATCTTCGTGTTCTTTCGCCGCCGCCGCCGCCACTTCCTTGTAAATATCAATGCCGTGGTAAACAAAGTCGTCAGCATTTTCGAAGATGGATTTCGTCAGATAATCGTAAAGATAACCTCCGTTACAGCCCACATCGAGAACACGGATTGGCTTTGGTAGCGCTCGGCAGATATGAACAAAGTCCTCAAGATTAGGCTGAATGGCGGCAATCTTACGAGGATCTTTAATCCAGGTTGTAACATCCTGAGGCTGTGTCGTTACAGGGGTTTCCCAGGGCCGTTCCGATTCTTCCCCTGATGTCATTACCTCATCAAAGTTTTCGTAATAGAGCCCTATAATTTCCTTTTCCTGGCGCCTTTCGCCCAACGGATCATTTATGGCCATTGTGGCATCATCCTTTGATTGTTGAACATTAAGCACATCGGCAATTCCCACTTTTGCTAATTCCTTTCGCTGGCACTGTCCTGTACCCAGTTATTCTGGGCCCCCGGCAAAGAGACGCTATCTAGTAATTTCAGCAATGCCTCAAACCGGGGAGGGTTATTGTGGTTAAGAACATTTATCTTTTCTGTCAGCTCTGGTGTATCGAACAGAGAATCGTCGGCAAGCGCCCGTGCAAACCGGGAGTCAAAATCCTCGGCGAGAGGATTGATATAAAGGGGGCCGTATCCATGGGCCAACGAAACCTCGCCATGTTTCCTGAAATGGAATTCCGGATATTCACCACAATCCATGAAATGTCCCGTATATCCGGCAAACAAGATATTCGTCTGATTTGTGGCGATACACCGCTGCGACAATTCCGCCAACACCTCTGGATGGGCAAATGTCAGGCGCACATGGCCACTTTCGGCGGCTTCGATCGCTTCCTTGATATGGACGTCATCCATGGCCTGGGGATGGGCCCGGATTAATATGGTGGCGTCGGGGCGTAGTCTGCACAACGTGACAAGCACCGTCCGGAGAGACCGCTCGCTTGCGCCGGGCACACCAATGTTGGCACCACTTCCGGTTTTGGCCGCAAACACCGTGTATATTTCAGAATCACGCGGCACACCTTCCTGCGCCAACCTTGCGCGCTCCACTTCAATCTGATCACCTATGAACCTCCGCCACGAACGGAAATACTGGGGCAGCCCAATCCGCAACCGAGGGGCGTCATGGATGCGCCCGAAGGCGGAAATTCCACCCAGTTCTTCTTGCCGGTCATGAAAATGTATGAGGGTATCCAGGTCACGGCCAAACAATCGTGAAAGCAAGGATATTTTGATTGGCTGTGGCGGTTCGCGCGTTTGAAACACCAGATGAAGAATTTCATCAGGGCTGCGATGCTTCCAAAGCAGGTGACTATGCCCCCCCCGCAACTTGGAAAAAGCAAAAAAAAGTGAGTAGGGGCTCCTGCTAAAGGGGCGGGATAAAAACAGAACCGGCCGGGCATGACGCAAAATCCATCCCGTGACGACGGCAAACCCCCTCAGCCGCCGCCACAGTTTTGCCAGCCCCTTGGTATCACCGCTGCCCAGAAAATGAATGCTGCCGCATCGCTCAAGACCGGCCATCATGGTGTGGTTGGCGAGTATGGCCCGGTAATTCTGTTCATGAAAAATGATGAAACGGATGCGCCATTCCGGCCGCGCCTCGGCCAGCTCCATCGCAATGGGCAGATAGGTGTCGAAATCCACAAACCGTGGAGAAAGGAAAAACAGAAGATTTTTGGGCTGACTTTTATTCATTGGAAAAATCTGCGTTTTCTTATCCTGCAGCCTTATCCAGCGCCGAAACAACCTCGTCACTTTCAGGCCCGCAGTAATAAGACATCAGCAGCTCGAAGCTGGCCCCCCCGTGAAAGGTGCCCGGAACATCGCATTGATCACAGGGGCTGAAATCCCTGTCCCCCTTCCCCAGACGCAAGCGTATCTCGCGCATTTTCTCCGACATCCAAATATCGTTGACGGAACTCTCTAGAACGCTGTCCACCACAATCTTGCGCCGCCAGTCGTTAGAACAGAAAAGCACGTTGCCGTTCCAGTCCACGAACATCTTGTAAAAGGGATAATAGCACTTTCCCACGATGCTGTGATCGAGCGGCATCAGACCCAACTCGGGATTCTTCAGAGTGCCCCCCCTATTGTTCAGAGCCATCCCGAAATCCTCCGGGCCACCGGGCCAATGAGGCCGCATCTTGTATTTACTTTTATCTATCCCGGCCTCGGCGAATAGCTTTTCAAAAAAATCTATCTGGTCCGGGCCGTCATAGAGGTTCACATAAAGTCCCGTAATACCGGCATCGTAAAGCTGGTGGAGAATTTCCACGGTAAGTTTGTCGCCATTGGTATTGGTCTCAATACAATTTTCCGGCAGGGCTTCTCTGAAGATGCGGATATGGTTTGCAAATTCCTTGTTGAGAAGCGACTCGCCGAATCCCGAAAATGTGACTCGTCCGCAATACCCGAATGCTGCAAGATCTATCGCTACCTTGTGCGAAATATCCAGGTCCATTGAGAGGTTGCGGTTGGGATAAACCTCGGGATCGACGCGGGGACAGAAGGAACACACCCGGTTACACAGCTCGGTGATGTTCATTTCCACCGACACCAGACTGGCCATGGGGTCTTTTGCCTCACCAACCTGAGAAAGATGCGCCTTCTCCTGGTCCCGGCGGTGTTTCATAAATGAATCACGGTCTTCGAGCATTTACTTCTCCAACTTTGCACGGTCATTCCCGCCGCCATCCCGGAACCAGGATTTAGCGCTGGCGTCCAGAGACGCTATCAAATCAAGAACGGCTACGGCGTCATCCACCGTGGCGCCCGGTCCATAGTCCCCCGACAGGAATGCCGCCATCTGGGCATGACATCCGGGCTTGAAACTGGCGTCCGCCTCGTGCCTGGCTTCCACTTGGGGGATGTAACGCCGGATATTCTCCCGTGGCGTCGGGGGTTCAACATCCAGACCTTTGTACACGGTCAGAATCTCCAGCGGCATCAATTCCCAGGCCGTGCCGTCATCGAAAAGACAGCGTATGCTGGTATTGGCCGGATCATCGACGTTGAGGGCAAGCGTCACGGGAACATTCTCCGCGGTGGTTAACATCCCGTTAAACGAAACAAACGGGGCGGCCCTGCCCTTTTCAGGAAAAGGAGCCAGCACCACGGAGCGCAGGGGGCCCAGGACATGCAACAACAGGTCGAGAGTATGGGCCGAACAATACGAAATAAGATGGGCGAGGATTTCCCTGCCATGCCGTGCCACCTGGCTTTCAACCGATTCAGAAATCACCACGCGGACGGCCTTCAGTCCACCCTTCCTCACGCGCTCCCGCAAAAAGGTCACGGTTTCGTAGAAGCGGCGGTTGTACCCCACCAGCTTGTTGCCGAGGGTCGCGGCGGAGGCTTCCGCCTGTGTCCTGGCTTCATCCGCACCGAAACCGATGGGCTTTTCCATGAGAACCGGCCCCGGTGCCTTCATCAACCGCACGGCCCATGGCGGCATCAGATTCCAGGGAAGACAGGCGACGATCCCATCGACCCCTGCATCCTCAAGAAGCGCCTCGCCGTTGGTCGTGTGCCGGGCCTGAGGCGCAATCTTGCGGAATTCATCCCGGTTAGGCGAGTTTTCGCGGGCGGTGCACACGGCCGCAATCTCGGCACCCAGCGCAGCGGCGGCGGCAGCATGGGAGCGCGCCATGGGGCCGGCGCCAAGAAAACCCAGCCGCTTGACCCCAGTCACAGCGCCCCCTGACCTGTGGCCGGATTGGGTCCGCTCCACTTATCCCAGGGGATAATGAACAGGATCGCCTTTCCCTCGTGTCTCCTGCGCATGATATCGGGGACGTAGACGGTATTTCCGAAATTAATCGATTGCGAGGGGACGACAATAATATGGTAGCGCCACAGCCGGCCGCTCCGCACCGCCAGCAAAACCAGTAAAGCGGCGGCATTGATAAGGAGAAACACGGCAGATATGACCTCGACGGCTAGCTTGCCACAAGTTTTGATGAATTTTTTGATGATCGTCATCATCTCAGGGGTCCGGCCCGGGCCAGAAAACAGGTACGCTACCGCAGTCCAGGTGAATCACTTCCTCCCGGACAAAAAAGGCCGTTTTTGACCCTAACGCAAGGAAAGAGTTCATGAAATGAACATCCCTGTCAACTATAATGTTCATGATTTGAACAGACTTGACGTTCATCCCGTGAACAACTAAAGTTCATGCTATGAACGTAAGCTGGCTTGTCCGGCTTTCGTGGTCTTTTTAACCACGCAGCTGTGAGGTCAAAAAGGTGGGCAATAACAGCGGCGAGACCACCTCCCCCCAGGGGGTTCCGGACAGCGAGGCCGAGATCACCCTGGGCCTGCTCAACGCGGTGCATGAAAATAGTAGCATCACCCAGCGCTCCGCCTCCCACGAGCTCGGCATCGCGCTCGGTCTCACCAACGCCTATCTCAAACGCTGCATTAAAAAAGGCTTGATCAAGGTGAGCCAGGTACCAGCCAACCGCTATTCCTATTACCTCACCCCCAAGGGATTTTCCGAGAAGAGCCGGCTGACGGCGGAATATCTCTCCTCTTCTTTCGGCTTCTTCCGCAAGGCCCGCAACCAGTGTTCGGAAATACTGGAGACCTGCGCCGCCGTCGGATGGCCTCATGTGGCGCTGGCCGGGGCCGGGGACTTATGCGAGGTCATGACCCTGTGCGCCTCCGATTTCCCGGTGGAATTGGTGGGAATACTCGACGAGCAGTTTGACGGCGATACTTTTTCCGGACTACCCGTGGTCGGCAAACTCACGGCGCTGGGCAATTTTGATTCCATGATCGTCACCGACCTCAGCGAACCCCAGGCCACCTACAACGCCCTGGCCCGTGTCATCTCCCCGGCCCATGTGCTGATTCCGCCTTTACTCAAGATTTCCCGTGAAAAACCCTCCACGGAAAGACATGAAGAGGAAGAACAG
>NYYB01000009.1 GCA_002685755.1 Nitrospinota bacterium | reverse complement strand
TTTCTCATGGACATAAAAACCCAGCCGGCGCTCATTGCTTTTTTTTCGATCCGAGAAGATTCGGGAGGCTCTTCGGATTCCCCGGAAGGGAGACCGTCCAGGGAAAGACCCATGTCCTCGGCTCGATTTCGAAGCAAAAGGAAATTCGCCGGAGCAAGAACCAAAAGAAGCGCCAATCCGAAAATCAAATAAGCCGCCCGCCAACCGTAGGATTCGATCGTCCATACAAGGACAGGCACAAGGAGAAGCGAGCCGACTCCGGCTCCGGAGAGACTTATTCCCGCTGCAAGCCCCCGTTTCTTGGAAAACCAACGCGGTATGAGCGCGCCGTGCATTGAAAACCCGCTCAAGGCATGACCAACCGCCAGGAATACACAGGTGAGAATGTAGACGTGCAGAAGAGAGTTAATAAAGAAGCCCCCGGCCAGGGTAATACCGATGAGAACCGACCCCCAGGGTATGACGGCTCGGGGTCCATATCTTTCAAACCGAGAACCGGCAAACGGACCGGTAAGTGCGTAAACGACCATCATAAAGGCAAAGGCTCCGCCGAGCGCGCCCCGGCTCCAGCCAAACTCCTCGATAAGAGGAACCTGAAAAACGGAGAAAGAAGTGCGGGCCGTGGAATGAAACCCCTGCGTGGCGAAAGAGAGACCGATGACAACCCAGCCGTAGAAAAACCAGGGGCTGTTAGGCGGTGTTTCGCCGGACACCGATCCTCAGTTGGACTCTGAACCCTTCAACAGGCGCTCTCTATCTAAGTGAATAAAGCATCAAGAATTCGAATGTTTAATGAACGATATGGCCTTCGGGCAATGAAGGGCAAATTGGCCGGACTCGAAGAGGGGGGAGCGCCTACGCACGATTCCGATGAACGCATGACCTCGGGCGGCCCGCCTTGCCGGACGCCGACCTGTCCAAAAGCCCAACCGGATTCCAGGTTTCCCTGACCTCCCCTCAATATTAGCACCACTAGCTACGAGGGTTCTGGAACCAAGGACGAAGGGCGAAGCGAAGCCCGGAGGCCATGGTTCTATCGTTTCAGGTGCTGGGGGCCGATAGCTCAGTGAACTGTGCGGCCTGATTCTGTTGTAGATATGCCGCCAGCGCTCAACCAGCACCTTTGCTTCATCTAGCCTATCGAATCTTTCGAGATTCAAGAGCTCATCCCGCAATCCTGCTCTGAGACCTCGTTTCTCTTGCCAGGGTCCGTGCGCACAACTTGCCGGCTCAGGAACTCGGGGACCCAATGATGGATGCGGCAACAGGTTTCGATTTAAGAGGCTGCTGAAAAAATCCCAAAGTGAACTCCTCCGGACCGGAAATTATCCAATAGTAGCAAACGACATTGATTTTCTTCTATCATGATATGAGTTTTAGGGAATTATCTCCCGTCGAAGACCCGCAAAAATAGTTTTTCAGCAGCCTCATTAACTATTTTCCCGGTGGCCCGGCTAGCGCTTGCACTTGCCGAGGGAGCCTTTTTTGCATTTCCTGCCGTTGGTCCAGCGGGCGAGATCGAGGATGGCGCCCTTGAATTTCACCTTTCCCTTAAACACCGCCCGCTTTAAGTTGGCGTATTTGAGGTTGGCGCCCTGGAGCTTGGTTCCCTGCATCATGGCGCGCCCGAGGTTGGCGTCGTAGAGATTCGCTTTCCCAAGGTCGATGAATTGCAGGTTGGCGCGGCGCAGGTCGGCCTCCTCGAGGTTGGCGCCCTTCATGTTCGCAAAGCGCAGATTGGTCTCGAGCAGGAGCGCTTTTTTCAGATTGGCTCCCTCGAGGTTGGCGCGCCAGATGATCACTCCCTGTAGGTCGGCGCCCTCGAGGTTGGCCCCCTTGAGGTCGGCCTTGTAAAGCGACATCCCTTTTCGGCGGACCTTGATTCCGCTCAGATCGCAGTTCGGGCATTTCTTGGTCTTCTTGAGGCGCGCCAGGCCGGCTTTTTTGAAGGCGGCCGCCGGAACGGCCGGGGACAGGGCGGTCAGAAGCGCCGCCGCGCCAGCGAGGAGGCCCATTGTCGGTTTCATGGTGTTTCCCTCGTGGAAGATCGCGGCTTTTTGTTATCCGCTCGATCATCTATTTTAGTCCCGGTTTACGGTGATTGCACCCCGCAAAATACAATCGGCGTTTCCGGGCGCCACGGGCTTGTTCCGAATTCGNTTTAACCGGGCGTTTCCGGGCTCCACCAGCTNTTTNTTATTCCCTGGAGGGTGTCCCCGGATTCGCCCTAATCATCAAAGGAGANAAGAGTGAGCGCATTTGTCGTTGTCCATGTCGATGTGAAAGACCCTGAAAAGTTCAAGGCCTANGGAGGGGGCGCTCAGCCCACGGTCGCGGCTCACGGGGGCGAGTTCATCCTCCGGGGGAAGGTGGCCGATGTCTTCCACGGCGTGCACTCCCACAACAGGCGGTGGTCATCAAGTTCCCCGATCAGGTCGCTGCGAAGGCCTGGTATGACTCTCCGGAGTATCAGGCCCTGATTCCGAACCGCGACGAGGCGGCCGACATGGTGTTCATCAGCTTCAACGAGCCTCCAGCTTAGCTGCTGGCCTAGCCGCCGGGGAAACTCCCCTTCGCCCGGAGGGCTGGCCCGGCGGACGGGCGAGGTTATCCGCCCCAGATGATGGCCAGCCCGCCGGCGAGGGTGATGACGGCCCCCGCGACGACCCGCCAGGTGATCGTGTCTAGCTTGCCCATGAAGAGCCACGAGAAAAGAACCACCAGCAGAACCGATATCCGCCGGATAGGCACCACCTCGACCACATCGCCGAGACGGAGCGAAACCCAGAAAGTCATCGCCGCGAAGGCGTTCATGACTCCTCCGGCGACGGCGATTAGGACGGGCCGAAGCTCGGCCTTGATTCCGGTCTTTCGCTCGGTGACAGGTAGAAGCGCGGCCTGAAGAAACGAGGCAACGAAACAGGCGACGGTCAGGCCGAAGGTGGCCGAGGGAATCATGCTGTAGGCGTGCTTGCGCATCGAGGGCGCCGCCGCCATGACCAGGGCCGCCAGGATAGGGAGAAGGTAGTAAACGAACCGTTTTTTTGGGTCCTCTCCGCCGCGCTCGGCCATGATGAGTGTCGCCCCGCCCACGATGAACGCCGTCCCGATGACGACCTCGATGGTGGGCCGCTCGCCCAGGAAGGTGATTGCCACCATCGAGGACCAAAGCGGAGAGAACTGAAACAGCACCTGGGTGCGCGATAGCCCGATTAAGTGAATCGCCAGGTACATCAGGTAGCGGGCGGCGAAGTTGGCGATGGCGCCGGAAACGGCGAACAGGGCGATTGCGTAGGGGGGCCACGCTTCCACCCTGCCCCCGGCGAGGTAGAAGGCTGCGGCGATGATGGTGATCACCACGTTGGCCACGAGGGAAGCCACCGCCGGACTGAGTTGGCTGATGGATTTGCCTAACAGGGTCTGGGCCGAGGCTGTGAAGAAGGCCGAGATGAGCGCGATATAGTTGGGATGCAGGGATTCGAGCAATCGGCCACCTGTCGGCGATGAGGAGCACTGCCGGAAATACTCTTCGCATTATCGCACGCCGGTCCCGCCCTTGGCCACGAAGGCGGAGTCGTGCGCGGTACGCGATTGCCCGATTCCTCCGGGGCGGATATGATTTCCCGTACCCGAGAAAATCTTCTCCGGCGGCTGGTCCCCGGCGGCCCGATCGCGTCTGCAGGAACCTTTCATTCTTCAAGACAGGAGACTTTTGACATGGAAAAACGCATCCTCGGAAACACGGGACTTGAGGTGACAGTCGTCGGCTTCGGCGCGATGACCATCGGCGGCGCTTTCGGCCCCGTGGACGACAACGAGAGCAACAGGGCCCTACATGCGGCCATCGACGGCGGCATGAATTTCATCGACACCTCGGACGCCTATGGCGCGGGGCTGAGCGAGAACGTCATCGGCAAGTTTCTCAAGGAGCGATCCGACCGCCACAATATCATCATCTTCACCAAGGGCGGCAACAACATGGCTACGGGCAACCGCGACTTCACACCCGAGTACATCGCGAACGCCCTTGAGAATAGCCTGAAGCGCCTCGAGGTTGAGGCCATCGATCTTTATCTGCTTCACAACCCGGTTCTCGACAACATGCAGGCCGAGGACAGCTACGCCGTTCTCGAAAAGGCCAAGGACGACGGTAAGATCAAGAACTGGGGCGTCTCGGTCAACACCGACGATGAGTGCGACTACGCCGTCGAGCAGAGCCGGCCCTCGGTCATGCAGATGGAGTACAATATCCTCGGGCAGAGCCCGGCGGCTTCGTTCGCCCGCGCGAAAGAGGCAGGCATGGGCGTCATCTCGCGCGTTCCGCTCAAGCGGGGTTTTCTCTCGGGCCGCATCGACGAAACTTTCGAGTTCGCCGAGGGCGATCGCCGGAAGAAAATGCTCTCGCCCGAGAACATCAAGAAATTCCAGGACAAGCTGAACCGGCTCCGGGACGTGGCGGGCCAACTCAACATCAGCCCCGCCGAGGCGGCGATTCGCTTCTGCGTCTCGAACACAGACGTGACCTGCGTTATCCCGGGAATCCGCACCCCCGAGCAATCCACCCAGAACGCGGCCTGCGGCGAGGTACTGCCCCCGGAGGCGGTGAGCAGGCTCCGGGAGTTCTAGGCGCGGCGGCCATCCTGCGGAGGGCCACTGCGTGGCGGGCCATGATATGGCGGGCCATGCGATGGCGGCGGGAGCGGAGCGCGCGCGGCGGGAGATTCAAAAAAAACTCGTAGTCTTGTTTGTGTGGGCGGCCGCCTTCGCGTTTGTGGAGGCGGCCGTCGTTGTTTACCTGCGGCGGATTTTCTACCCCGGAGGGTTCGCCTTCCCGCTCAAACCCGAGATGCTCGAGTCTATCCTCGGGGTCGAGGTCGCCCGCGAGGCGGCGACGATGATCATGCTCGCGGCGGCGGCCTGGCTGGCGGACACCCGCCCCTGGGTCCGCTTCGGTTACTTCATGGCCGCCTTCGGAATCTGGGACATTTTCTACTATATCTGGCTCTGGGCCGTTCTCGGCTGGCCGCCCTCGGTGTTCACGCTCGATGTTCTCTTTCTAATCCCCATCGTCTGGGTGGGGCCCGTGTGGTCGCCGGTGGTGGTCTCGGCCGGGCTCATCGGCTGCGGAGCGGCGGTGGCGTATCGCACAGGCGGGGGAGGGGTCTTCCGGCTCGGCGCGGGGGGGTGGTCGGCCGTCGTCCTCTCGGGGCTCGTCATCATCGCCAGCTATCTCTGGTGGGGGCCCGCGGCCATGCGCTGGGAGATGCCGGGGCCCTATCCATGGTGGGTTTTCTGGCCCGGTTTCGCCCTCGGGCTGGGGGCGTTTTTTAGGGCGTGGCGGGATGCGCCGCCGGGGGATTCGGGATAGTATGGTTTTTCAGACCAATCGCTAAGCTAATAAAAGGAAACCCATCATCGCCATCAAAAAAGGGGAGAGATGTCATGGAAAATGGAAATAAAAGATATCGCTTTTTGCTCGTTCAACCCTTCCACGTACCGGACGACAGCCGCTACTACGAGCGCAAGCTGGGCAGGACGAAAGAGGAGAGCCTGATGAACTACGAGATGGTGAAGCACCATCTCGGTGATGTGGAATGGGAGTTCGACCGGGGCACGCTGGCCTCCTACGGAGACTGGGCGGTCGAGAACCGCGAGGAGTTCGGGCTCGTGTCGGGGGGGCGGCTCGGCATCGTCCGCGAGGCCTGCGAGAGCGGCAAGTACAACGGCATCATCCTCCTCGGCGGAGGCGAGCCGGGCTTTTTCGAGTGCCGCGAGATTTCGCGAAAATACGGCGTCGTCGTCACCGCCAACGCTTTTTCGCAGATGTACCTCGCCACCATGTTGGGAAACAAGTTCAGCGTCATCGACTTCGCCGAGACGCATAACATGTACTACCGGAACCTCGTCTTCCAGCACAGGCTCGAGCACCGCTGCGCCTCGATCCGGAATTTCGGCTACTATCACCCCCGGCCCGGATTCGATGGCGAGGAGTCGCTCCACGAAGAAAAAGAAAAGGCGCTGCGCGGCGAGCCCTCAGAGGCCGTCCAGCGCGCCATCGCCGAGGCCGAATCGGCCCTCGAGGAGGACGGCGCCGAGGTCATCACCTTCGGCTGCTCGGGCTGTTTCTGGCTCAAGCCCTTCGTCGAGGAGGGTCTCAAGGAGCGCGGCTGGGACGTGCCGGTCATGGAGGGATACGGCGCCTCGATCGAACTCGCCAAGCTGATGATCAACATGGGCGTCAACGCCAGCGGCGTCACCTTCCCGGTGGACCGGCCCAAGCGGCGCCCCAGGCGGGTCACGCTCTAGGGCTGGCCGGCGATTCCCCGGCGCGGCCGCCGCCGGGATTCGATCGCCGCTCCCGCGGCCCGGGGGGAGGGCGCTGCCATGGAGTGCCCGAATTATTTCTGGCCCTGGTTCTCCGGGGAGGAATACGAGCGCCGCTACGCCAACATCCGGGCGGCGATGGAGAAAAAGGGTCTCGGCGCCCTGGTGGTCTACGGCGTCAGCCGCTCGATGAACATGGACCCGGGCCAGACGAACACCGTCTACCTCGCGAGCGTCGCCTCCGCCGGCCAGACGTTCATCGTCTTCCCCCTGGAGGGGGAGCCGACGATGTTCATCATGTACAAAAACCACGTCAAAAATACGAAGGCGATGTCGCCCATCCGCGATGTCCGCGCGGGCGGAACCTTCTTCGAGGCCGGCGGGATGACCCATGCCCCCCGCCGCGTGGCGGAGCGCCTCAAGGAGCTCGGCCTCGAAAACCGGCGGATCGGCATCATGGGCGAGTCCGCCTGGCTCGGCATTCACCTCCCCCACGAGGCCCACGAGACGATCACCGGGGCGCTCCCCGGGGCGGAATTCGAGGTCCTCACCTCGTGGTACGAGGAGTTGCGCCTGATCAAGAGCGACGAGGAAATCGCCCTGATGCGGCGGGTCGCGGCCATGACCGACGCCGCCTACGAGGTGATGGTCCGCGCCGTGCGGCCGGGCGTGCGCCCCTGCGATCTCTACAACGACCTGGTCCGAGCCTCGGTGGACATGGGCGGGCGTGTCTGTCTGGGCCACGTCGGGCGCACCCCGATGAGCGATCCCGACATGAACTATCCGCACTACTACCCGCTCACAACGCCGATCCGGGCGGGCGATGCCGTCATGACCGAGGTGGCGGTGGGAACGGCCGGCTATTCGGGGAAGATCTGGGGAACTTTTTTCGTGGGCGACCCGACGCCCGAGTACGAGGAGATGTTCCGCCTCGCCGTCAAGACGAGCGACGTCATCGCCACCGCGATCAGGCCGGGCGTCCGGACGGGGGACCTCACCCGGCTCTGCCCCGACACGATTCAGGACGCGGGTTACATGGCCAAGACCAGCATCTGCGGCTGGTCGAACCGGAACGCGCGCCCCGACGTGCGCGGCGACGGCGACCGGATCACCGACCCCGATTTCATCTTCGATAAAAACCAGTGCATCAACGTCGTCGGCTGGCCCTCGGACTACGACGAGACCCGGGGCGTCTGGCTCGGGGACTGCTGCATCGTCCACCGAGAGGGCATCGAAAACCTCCAGCAATACCCCATCCGCGAGATCCACGTCGCCGGGTGAGGGGGCCAGGGGGGGCGACGCTCTAGGGTTTCGCCCAAAAGAAACAGACAAAAAGCCGCCTTCGGGGAATTGGGGGCGGCTTTTTTTTGTGCCGCCGGTCCTTTCGGTTGGGTTTGACCGACATAAAACCTATAAATTCAATTTGATAAAAAATTAATGCAAAAATTTACGAAAGTGTTATATTATTAGCTAACATAAATAAGTTGCTCAAAATCATGTCATAGATTTGTATTCGCCGGGCCGGGTGTAGATTTCCGGCTTCTTCTCGGGGGGGGCCTACGAGATGAAAAAAATTGCCGCTTATCTGTTAGGTGCAGCCATCGCCGCGGCGCCG
>NYYB01000143.1:2924-18323 GCA_002685755.1 Nitrospinota bacterium | reverse complement strand
CTCATCCACCTGTGGCGGCTGCAGACGAAACAGCGGCCGCATCTCGCTGGCGAAGGCCACCGTGGTCCCGCTGTGCATCATATAAAGCGGCTTGATACCCAGAGGATCACGCGCCGCCAGCGCCACGCCACGCTCCCGGTCCACCAGGCAAAAGGCAAACATGCCCTCCAGACGACCCAGAACATCTTCGCCCCAGCGCAGATAGCCCTCGAGCACCACCTCCGTGTCGCCGCTGGTGCGCAAGCGCACGCCTTCCTGTTCCAGGGCTTGGCGCAGGGCGCGGTAATTATAAATCTCGCCGTTGAAGACCAGGCTACAGCGCCCCGAGGCATCGCTCATGGGCTGGTCGGCCTGTGACCCCGGATCGAGAATGGCCAGCCTCCGGAACACCAGCGCTAAACCAGACTCCGACACAATGCCACCGGAATCGGGGCCGCGATGGAACAGGTCGTCTTCCATCCCCGCCAAAAGAGCAGGATCGAGGCGGTGTCCCGGATCGAACAGGGCGGCGAGTCCACACATTGGAGCTAGGAACTTTCCCCGACCGGGTTCTTTGCGGCTACGCTCTCAATAAGGTCGGCATAACGCTCGGCGATCACCGGCAGCGAAAAACGCTGCGCCGTCTTGCTCCCGGCCTCGGCCAGACGCCCCCGCAGCCCCTTATCGATAAGAAGACGGTCCATGGCCGCGCCCAGCGCCGCGGTATTTCCCGTGGGCACCATCAAGCCGGTCTCGCCGTCATCGAGAATATCGGCGGGGCCGTGGGGCGCCCATGCCGAAACCACTGGAACCCCCGCGGCCAGCGCCTCCACCAGCACATGACCGAACCCTTCCCAGCGCGACGGCAGGACGAAAAGGGTGGCCTGGGCGAGCCATTTTTCGGGATGACTCTCGAAACCCGGCATCAACACCCGGTCGGCCACGCCCCGGGATCGGGCAAGGGCTTCCAGCGCCTCACGCTCCGGCCCTTCGCCGAGAATCACGAGCCGCGCTTTGGCATCGTCAAGATCGGCGAAGGCCTCAATCAGAAGATCGAAGCCCTTCTGCCGGTGCAGCCGCCCGCAGCCCACAATTAAGGGTCCGTTGGAGGGGACTTCCTGGATGCTGTCCTTCACGGCTCTCGTCGCAGCAGCGATGCCTCCCACGTCCACGGGATTATGAATGGTGACCGTGCGTCCGGGATCGAGGGCGCAATCCTCCACCAGCTCTTCACGGACACCTTCCGACAGGGCCACCACGGCGTCGGCCCGGCTGTAGGCCCAGCCGATCAGCTTACGCCGCAGCCAGCCGAGATCACCGCGATGGCGATGTGAATTGGTCTCGCGCAGAATAAGCCCGGGACGCGACCGCAGGCCCGCCACCGCAAGGGAGGCCACCACATTGGCATCGGGCATGGAGGAAAACAGGATATGGGGGTGCTCGCGCTTAACACGCCCACGCAAGGGTGCCAGCGTCCAGCGCAGGCGCGGCGCATTCAGGTCCACCAACGGCACATGGTTGGCAATCCAGTCCCGCGCCGGACCGTCACTGCGCCCGGCGGCCAGGGTGACGATAAAACGGTCGCGCGGAAGGGCGCCGGCCAGATTGACCAGGGTGCGCTGTGACCCCCCGCCGTCGAGATCGGGCAGGAAGAACAAGATACGGCAGGGAGACGCGTTCAAGGTTTTCTGAAAAGCCACCAGTTGACGTCATCGAGACCGGCGGTCCGCTTCCAGAAGAAGCCGTTAGACACGGGCTCGAGAGCGGGGTAGAGATCGAGCCACATGCCGCCGAAATCGCGTTTGAACAACAGGCCCTCATGGCCGCGATAGGGGATTTCCACCGGTGTGGAAGAGAAATATTCGATGGACAGCACGTAACGCGCCACCACCCGGTGAATTTCGCCATAGGCCGCCTCAAGGTCCTCGGGCGGAACATGGATCAGCACGCCCGAGGTAAAGACAAGATCCACGGCTCCGTCATCGAGAGGAAGTTTTGTGGCCACGGCGTCGAACAGGTGGTCTTGCGGCAGCACCTTATCGGCCACAAGCTGTTCGCGGGCGCTGGCATTGGGCTCCACGGCAAAGAGCTCGGCGTCAGTGATCCCCGCCAATGCCCTCAGGTTGATGCCGATATTGGCGCCCACTTCGAGAATGGACGTCGGCGGGCTGTCCTTCACATGAGAAAGAATCTCGGCAAAGGCGCGCGCCACGTTGCCCACGGCTTCCCCGGTGGCGCAGTTTCGCGCTGCATAGTCATCACCGAACTTACCCTTCCAAGCGTCAATGGGGGTGTTGTCGTCAGTCATGGTTTTTCCGCATTCTTTGTTTCCGTTCCTTCAATATCTGGCCATTGCAGGGCTGCGCCCCTTGCAAGCGCATGTTTGGCCTTGCGTCCTAGAATCTCTCCGTAATGCTTGGGTGGAAGTCCGTGGCCGGGGCGGATAGAGCAAATATTTTTTTCCGTAAACACCTCACCCTGTGCAATATCCTTCACGACGTAGAGAGAACGCCGAAATAGAACGTTGTCTTTTTCGCCTGGCGTCCGTTCGTAACACACGTTACCCAGCGCCTCCCAGGCAGCACGGCATTCCCGTGTCAGGGCCTTAAGCTCCGGCGGTTCCAGGGAAAACGCCGCATCGGGCCCACCGTCATCACGGCTTAAGGTGAAATGCTTTTCAATGAGGCCTGCCCCAAATGCAACCGAGGCCACAGCAACACCAATACCGGGCGTGTGATCGGACAAACCCACCACTACTTCGAAGCTGGACATCATATCGGGGATCGTCCGCAGGTTGGCTTCTTCCGGCAGCGCCGGATAGGCGCTAACACAATGCAATAGCCCCAGTCCGCCAGCGCCATTTTCACGCGCGCCACGAACCGCTGCATCGATCTCCTCCCGGTTCGCCATGCCGGTGGAAATGATCAATGGCTTTCCCGTCGCGGAGGCACGGGCGATCAATGGCAGGTCCACCGCTTCGAAGGAGGCAATCTTGTAGGCGGGGCAATCCAGTTTTTCCAGAAAATCCACCGCCGTTTCGTCAAAGGGAGAGCTGAAGACGATCAGCCCAAGCTCCCGCCCTTTGTCAAAAAGGGCCTCGTGCCAGTCCCAGGGAGTGTGGGCTTCCTGGTAGAGATCGTAAAGTCTGCGTCCGTCCCACGGACCACCTTTAATACGGAACTCCGGGCCATCATGGTTAATGGTGATGGTATCGGCGGTATAGGTCTGGAGCTTGACGGCGTCGGCGCCGGCATTTTTTGCCGCTTCCATGATGGCAAGGGCGCGGCCCAAATCGCCGTTGTGGTTCCCCGACATTTCAGCGATCACGAAAGGCGGGTGCGAGGGCCCGATGGGGCTGCCGGCAATGTTCAGATCTGCCAATTTCATGCTCACACGCGCACGGAAGATCGAACCAGATTCCAACATGTCATCGACTCATCTCTGTCCATTTCCCGCGTGCTCATGGTTATTTTCATTGGAGGAGACCACGTTTCCAAGGTAACACTCTTTCCCGCAGTTCTCCTGGAGACACATCATCCATGTTTTCTTTTGCCACAGTCATAATTTCCTGCGCCGGGTCGTCGCTAATTATAGCCTCGGTTTGGTGACATGCCCGTGACCGCATCAATGAAAGCCCTCGTTGCCGGTTGGCACGATAGTGGGATCGAACCCGGGGACATGGTGTTGCTGCACAGCAGCCTGATAAAAACACTGCACCGGCACCACCATCAGGATTCCCAAGTTGATACAGCGGTCGTTCTGGAATCCTTTCTTTCGGCGCTCGGGCCCGAAGGCACGCTGCTTCTGCCACTTTTCAATTTCGATTTTACAAGAGGCGTTCCCTTCGACATTCGCTCGACCCCCTCACATATGGGAGCACTGACAGAGGCCGGTCGGCAGTATCGGGAAGCCGTGCGCACCGGACACCCCATTTATTCTTTTGCCGTCATCGGCGCCCATGCGCAGGAATTCGAAGGCGTTGTCAATTTTAGCGGCTATGGCGCCGATTCCCCATTCGGATTGCTTCACCGTGGCGGTGGTAAGATCGCTGTCCTCGATCTTCCCGATCAAAGCAGCATGACCTTCCACCATTACGTGGAAGAGGCCCTTGACGTCCCTTACCGCTATCACAAGACTTTCACAGGCTCCTTTATCGATACGGCGGGACATTCCGAGGAACGCACCTTCAGCCTTTTCGTCCGCGATCTCGAAAAAGGTGTGGAGACCTATGTCACGCCCATGGAGGAACACCTTTGGCAAGCAAGGCTCTATAAAGGCTGCCGCCCGGGAGAAGGAAACGGATTGCGGACCATCGAAGCCAGCCTTCTGTTTGACGCCACCGCCGACGTGATCAAGGCTGGAAAAGCCGAAGGAATGCTCTACCGAATTAAATCACGCGACGCCTAGGGTATCCCCTCTTCCTCCTTCAGAAGACCGGTTTCGACACAGCGCTGAGCAAGCTCCGCCAGACGATCAAACTTCGATCCACTGCGTTCGGCGACAGCCAACAGGTCACGGCTGCCGTCGGCCAGTGATATCAGCCAAAGGATGTCTCCGACCTCAAAATACGCATCGGCACTTCCTCCGAGCGTGGGATAGAGGTCGTATTTGCTCAAATGCGGTTCGCCGCACATCACCTGGTTCCGGTAAACGCGGTTGCTCTCCAGCAAGAGACAGAGACGGTAGTACATATCAATGCTTTCGCAGATAGCCTCGAAGGAAATGATGTCCCGGTTGTCCAGTGACGTGTGATACTGAGGGTACGCTCCAGGCTCACTACGGCTCAGCATACCAACGGGCAGATCAAATCCCGGCGAACAATACTGCCGTTCGTCACTGCCCATGGGACGGAAGTCGATGATCTTCGACGGATGACCGGAGTTGGCCAGAATGTACTCGCAGGCGCGATCGGCAAGGGTCTTGCCGCGACGCGACCTCTTATAGAAAAAATCCCCTGTATCGCCGACACAGGTGACCACATAGCCGGCAACCAAATTTTCCCTCAGATGATCGCCAATTCTCTGGAGCGTGGAGATGGCACCAATGGTCTCGGGCTGGAAAATAAAACGATAGGTGAGGTGTCTTTTCGGCAATGCGGCCAATCGCCGTGCAAGAAACGCCGTCACCAAGGGTCCAGACAGTTCGTTATTTGCCATCGAAGGATGGCAGGTATAGGTGGAGATCAGGACTTCCTTTTCTGTCTCTCCCGGTAAAACGCATTCGGATACGGTCATGGAGCCGTCGACCAGATCGCTATCGACCACCACTTCGTATTCTCCGTCGGCAAGTGAGTCGCGTTGGTTCTGAGAGATACAGAAACCCCAGTCCTCTTTGTAATAGCTGGTCTTGTAGGGAACGGCCTCGGGCATGTGGGGAAGACTGAAAAGCCGGGAATTGAGTTCCCGAAGGGTCATCCGGCCACGGAACGGCATCGAATAATTAACAAGATGAAGATTATTCTCGCCAAAATCGAGAATACGATCGCCCGCGGGTGTCACCACATAGGCCTCACGAACAACCCATTCCTTGGGAATCGTCCAGTCAAAACAACGCGTGCCGCTGGGGATCTCAGTCCGCTGCAAAGGTACGATCTCGCCCAGAATGTCATGGCTGGCGCGCACGCCTTCACCGGTGATGCTACGCGGCAACGGCCACAAGCGGTCGAAATAGGCGGCCACCTCCTCCGGAGTTTCAAAAACCCCGTCGGGCTGTTCTTCCCCTGCCTCAATCATCATGTCAGGTGTCTTTCCGCCGGCAATTTCAGTGTCAGATTCGTGTCCATCCTTGACCTCATAATTTATTTAGGGAGAGAGACCCTGGCCATTCCCCGCCTGTAGCCGGCGTATGGCGGATGGGTCAGCCGGCCTCAAATCGTCCATCACGGCTTGAGCCAGCATCCCGCCGTCAAACTGGGGCACGTTGTTGTCGTCGAACACCACATCAACGAGCCTGCATCGCTCTTCCATCAAAGCCTGGGCATCCGAAGCAAAGGGCTCATGACCTAAAGAGACACCGAGGAAAACAACCGGTTTATCGGTGCACAAACATTTCCAAAGTGACGTGGTCCGGGAAAAATCGTAGATGAAAATATCAGCTTCATCCATCACCTGCTTGAAGGGCCCTTCACTCAGCGGCGCGATATCCGCCAAAGGATGACTGTCCCAGGGATGGCAGTCATCGGGATGAGGCCGACAGATGAGGTCAATGGGTAGCCGCGACAGAAATTTCGCCACTCTCAACTGCCAGTCAAGAGCAACCACATCGGGAAGCATAGGCGGGTAGAGCTGACGTGGACCATTGAAAATCGTCGGCACATAAACAACCTTCGGCCGCTTTCCATTGGGTCTTCTGTGGGTGCCGGAAAAGCGAAATTCGGGATCGCCATGAAGCCCAGAAATCTTCATCCGGCGCAATGGCTTAATCAAATCCACAGCCTCCGCAAATCCGCGAAAGCCCGCTTTTTCCCGCGTACACGACACAAACTCCGTTACCGAAGCAAATTCGCCGAAAGCTATCATCAGATTATCTTTAACATAACCTATGCAGCCGCCATGCTCGAACCCCTTCACCGTCCCACCCCTGCGCATAACCGCCAGGCTCATGGCACGGGTCGGATAATAGCTCCCGCTCCCGGACCATATGCTCATGGGCAAATCATCCATTCGCCGCAGGGCTTCCATGTCTCGGGACGCATGCCGCAGCAGGTTCTGCGCCCAAGGCAAGATTAGAGTCCTCAAACGGCCGTTCCACGGGTCGTCGAGACCGCTGCACGTGGCCAGAACATCGGCCAGGTTTTCCGCCAGCGCCGGAACATCCGTATTGAATCCGTCATCTAGGTTCTGTGCCCGAACCTTTGCCAGCCAATTCTCGGCCTGATGGAAGAAAATCCGCTCTCTTGATCCTCTGGCCGCCTCACGGAGAAGGGAATTATGGGTGATGGCGATGGATGTGGGGGCGGCGAAAGTCTTTCCAAGACGCCGCCACGGAGTCCAACTGGCTGTACGTACCAGACGTCGAAGCCATGCCTTGTCCGGCACCTCACAAGAGGCCATTGGAGGAAGTGGGATATCTTCCGTTCCTGTCTTTCCCTGGAGAAAAGCCAATTCCGGCAGGTTTCCAGCAAGTTCAATCCCGCTGAATTTTTCAGTCCCCACCACAATGGCCATATCCGTGAGAAACCGCACCACACTCATAAGGGGAATTGTGCCCAGCATAAGGACATCCCGGGCCATGCCGTCATCGATCCCACCGATGTGTTGAATGAGTCCCCTGAATTGGCGCCGATGCACGTCATATTGTTCCGCATGGGAGACAGGCCAAACCAACCGCCCACTCCAATCGGACAGATCGCCTATGGCCGTCAGGTCAAACGGAACACGTCTTTGAAGGTGGGGTGAATTCATGAGGGAGTTGTTCTCGTGTGCATGGCCCTGGCGATACGTTCCACCCCGCGTCCGTCCACCAGCGCGGGGCCGGCCCCTCCCATATCCTTGCAAACGGCCGCGNCGCGCAATAAATCACTCAGGACCCTGGCGGCATCGGGAAGCGCCCCAATGCCACGGCCCGCCAGACGGGCACACCCGGCACCGGCCAAAGCCGCCGCGCCGGGCTCTTGATTGTCGGCCACCGTCACCAGCACCATGGGAATACCGAGCGAGGCTAGTTCCAGCGACGTGGTGCCCCCGGCGCACAAAGCCAGATCGGCCACCACCATCAGCGGCACCATGTCGCCAGGCGGCAGAACACGGAAGCGGTCCGCATGGGAGGCCGCGAAGGTTTGCGCTTCCGCCAGACCATCCGTATCGGCCGAACAGATCACGGTGGCGATAAAAGGTGTTTCCACCCCGGCAAGCTCCCTCATGGCGGCAAGGGCGAGATTGTCCTCGTCATAGCCGCCGAAGGTAACAAGAAGATGCGGCGGCGTGGAAGCGGCCTCCCGCGTCAGGCGGCGGATGTCCCGCCGCAGCACCACATAGCCCGCACCCGCCAAAACGCGGCCATCGCCCTCCATGCCATAGGATAAGTCTTGGGCTCCCGGTTTCTGGTTGACCACCAGATCGGCGGCAAACGTCGCGCCGCCCAGATCATCAAAACAGAGAAGCCCCGCCCCGCCCTCTTTCGCCACCCGTTGCCAGTCGAGGCCAAAATCATAGCCGTCGGCCACGATCCACTGCGCCCCACCGGCTGTTGCCGCCGCCAGCGCGGCCGCGGCGTCCTCCGGTGATCCGCGCCTAGCCTGACGTTCCTGTACGTCTATCTCTTCCTCGCGCCAGCGGACCACAACGGGCTCCTCCGCTCCCGTTGTGAGAAGGGTACAGCTTGTACCCTCGTCCCGCAGATACTGGGCCAGCCCAAGGCAGCGCATGAGATGCCCCGAACCGATATCGACACCAGCGTCAGCTCGAAACAGAATGTTCATTCTTCAAGGGGTGCTCATGGCCGGCATTGATTGCCGCCAGTTCGGGGTCGGCCTCCACCAACGCCAGAGGCACACGATAGCCCCACCCCTCCGGCCCCTCGGGAAGACGGGGAAACAGCGCATCGAAGAAGGCGTAATCCTGGGGCGTATCGAGGGTCCAGCGGTGATGGCCCATATCCTTCCCCTCAGCGGCCACGTTAGCGCGGCGCACACCCGATGCGTGGCGCATAAAGAGTCCCGTATGTTCGCGTTCCATGGCAGTCCGCGCCTCGCGGGAAGCCCGCTCCAGCAAGGCGAATGTGAAGGCTTCGCAGTCGAGGCCGTGGGGCCATGTCACCGGTACGTTGTTGACGGCGAAATCGGCGCGCCCCGACGTCACCTCGGCCAACACCCGGCCACAAAGTTCGGGGTCGATCAACGGACAGTCGCTGGTGACGCGCAGCACGAAATCCGCATTGAGCGCCTTAGCTGCACCGTAATAACGATCGAGCACATCCTTCTCGGAGCCGCGGAAGATATCCACGCCGCAGTGTTTGGCCTCCGCCACCACCGGGTCGCAATCGGCCCCTTCGGGAGAGGCGCAGCATACGGCGTCAATTCCCGGTATGGCCTGACAGCGCTCCAACACATGGGAGAGCACCGTACGCCCGGCCAGTTCCAACAGCACCTTCCCCGGGAGCCGGGTCGAAGCCATACGTGCCTGCACGATGCACACCGACCGGCTCATCTGGCCCCGGCGACAATACGGCCAAGCGTCTCCACCACATATTCCACTTCTTCTTCTGTCATATCCTGGAACAAAGGCAGGGAAAGCGCCTGCCGGTAAAAGGTTTCCGCGCCAGGCAGGGATATCTCGCCGTAGCGGTCCCGGTAATAGGGCTGCATGTGCAGCGGCAGGTAATGGACTTGGGTGCCGATTCCGGCCTCCGTCAGCCGCGTCATGACCGCCGCGCGCTCCAGCCCCAGAGCGGCAAAATCAATTCGCGCCACGTAAAGGTGCCAGGCCGGATCACAGTCGGGTACGCGGCCCAGCGGTTTCACCAGCGGCGCCAGAGACACCAGTTTTTCGTCATAGTGGGCGGCAAGAGCGCGGCGGGCGGCACAGAATGCGTCGAGCTTCACCAGCTGGCTCAGCCCCAGCGCGCAATGGAGGTCGCTGAGCCGGCAGTTGAGCCCCAGCTCCGTCATTTCGTAATACCAGGGATTGGGGGCTCCTCCCCCGTCACGGGCGAGATCATCACGGACAAAGGACTCCGCGTCGCGAGTTATGCCGTGATTGCGCAAGCGGCGCAGCCGTTGCGCCAGATCGCCGTCATTGGTGGTGACCGCACCGCCCTCTCCGGCGGCCACCGTCTTCACCGGATGGAAGGAAAAGGTCTCCATCACGGCGTGGCGGCAATCGCCCACCTTTCCACCCACCCCATAGGCCGTGCCCAGGGCATGGCAGGAATCGACCACCACGGGAAGACCCTTGGCCGCCGCCGCCAATTGGTCCGGTGCGGCGCATTGCCCGGCATAATGAACGGGGAAGACGGCCTTTACGTTTTCCGAATCCTCGCGGGCCAGAGCAGCGGAGAGTTCTTGCGCTCCCATGAGACCGGTTTCCGGGTTCACGTCGGCAAACACTACCTCGGCCCCCCTCAGGCGTACCACATTAGCGGTGGCGAGAAAGGTGAGCGCAGGCATCACCACCTTGTCGCCCGGACCAAGATTCAGCGCCATGGCCGCCAAATGCAGCGCCGCAGTTCCGCTTGAACAAACCACCGCATGAGCCGCGCCGGTGGCCTTGGCGAGAGATAATTCGAAGGCCGCCACCTTGGGTCCGGTGGTGAGGACATCACCGCGCAGCACATCGGTGACGGCAGCTATGTCGTCATCGCCGATCTGTTGCCGGCCATAGGAAAGGAAGCGGCGCGGCGGTGAAGTCATTGTTCCATATGGGCCATCAGTTCGCGCAGGGTCTCGGCATCCAGCCAGTCTTCGTTGGTGTTGCTGGCGTAACGAAATCCTTCGGCCACCGGCTTGCTGCCGTTACTGGCCGGAGGCTCCCAGTCCCACAGATGAATGGCAGGCTCAATTACATAACAGTCGGAAAGCTCCACGGTACTGGCGGCGTCGTCTTCGGTAATCATTACCTCGTGGAGTTTTTCTCCGGGACGGATGCCCACCACCTCATGAGGCAGATCGGGCGCCAGCGCCGTGGCNATGTCCACCACCTTCATGCTGGGAATCTTGGGAATGAAAATCTCCCCGCCCGCCATCATGGGCAGACAGGAGAGAACGAAACGCACACCCTGATCCAAGGTGATCCAGAACCGCGTCATACGCGGATCGGTCACGGGAAGGGTCTTGGCGCCCTCGGCGATGAGCTTCTGGAAGAACGGTACCACGCTGCCGCGGCTGCCCAGCACGTTGCCGTAACGGACCACGGAAAAGCGGGTGCCCACGCTGCCTGAAAGGTTGTTGGCGGCTACGAAAATCTTATCCGAGGCGAGTTTGGAGGCGCCATAGAGATTGACCGGGCTGGCCGCCTTGTCGGTAGACAGCGCCACCACCTGTTTNACGCCCGTGCGAATGGCCGCCTGGACCACGTTTTCCGCGCCGTGAACGTTGGTCTTGATGCATTCGAAGGGATTGTATTCGGCCGCCGGAACCTGTTTCAGGGCAGCCGAGTGAATGACGATATCGATCTCGCGCATGGCCATTTCCAGACGGTCGCGGTCGCGCACATCGCCGATGAAGAAACGCAGTACTTTCTTTTCCTCCGCCGTGAAGTCCTGGGCCATGTCGTGCTGTTTGGCCTCGTCCCGGCTGAAAACGATGAGCCGTTTCGGCCTGTGGCCCGCCAGAACCGTCTTCACGAAATGCCGCCCAAAAGATCCGGTTCCCCCGGTCACGAGAACCGCCTTGTCCGACAGGTCTACTCGCGCGGTGTCAAAATTTGTTTTTACCTTGGTCATGATTCCCCTCCGGTATCCTTCAGCGTATCCTTCTGACCGTCCTTCAGCATGAGGCCGTTCTCCGTTTTTTCATAATGCTCTCCCGTTTCCGGGCATGCCAGATCGTCGTCCAGCCGCTCTCCGGCGCGGCCCACCCAACCGATGTGCTTCGCTGGGTTGCCCACCACCACTTCATGGTCGGCCACGTTCTTCGTCACCACCGAACCCACCCCCACCAGCGCATAACATCCCACACTCACACCACAGACGAGGGTGGCGTTGGCGCCGATGCTGGCGCCTTCACCGATGGTCGTGGTGGCGTAATTGTGCTTGCGGCTGGTGAAGGCGCGGGGATTGCGGACGTTGGTAAACACCGCATTGGGCCCTATAAAAACCCGGTCTCCGATAGTGACGCCATCATAAAGTGTCACGTTGTCCTTGATGGTCACGCCGTCGCCAACCACCACCCCGGATTCCACGAATACATTATGAGCCAGCTTGCACTCGGCGCCGATAACCGCACCCGCCATGACGATGCAATGCTGCCAAATTTGCGTGCCCGGCCCAATGCTGGCGCCGTCCTGAATTTCCGCGCTGGCATGAATAAGTGCCTGATCGCTCATGAGGAAATAGCCTCCTTCAAGGTTGAAACCACGCGCTCGGCATCGGCCCGCTCCAGTTCGGGATAGAGGGGCAGCGAGAGCACCCGGCGCGCCGCATGGGATGTCACGGGGAGGTCTTCTGGCGCATAGCCAAGATGTGAAAAAACCGGCTGTTCATGCAGGGGAACGGGATAATGCACCCCGGCATGGATGCCCTTTTCCTTCAGCGCCGCCAGCACGCGGTCGCGGCTGTCAATCTGCACCACATAGAGGTGACGGGCATGAACGGCGTCCTCGCGGGTTTCGGTCCGTACGACGGTTTCGTCCCCGTTCAGCAGTTCGTCATACCAGGCCGCCACACCTCTTCGCGCCTCATTCCACGCGTCCAGGTGGCGCAGCTTGACCCGCAATACAGCGGCCTGAAGCCCGTCGAGGCGGGAATTGGTTCCAGCTACGTCATGGAGGTATTTGTCCTCGCGGCCGTGATCGGCATAGCGCGCGATGCGCCCTGCCAGATCGGCGTCACGGGTAAAGACGGCGCCGCCATCGCCCCAAGCGCCCAGATTCTTTCCCGGATAGAAACTGAAACAGGCGGCGTCGCCCAATTCGCCCGGACGCTTGCCCTGCCACCAGGCACCATGAGCCTGGGCCGCGTCTTCCACCACCTTAAGCCCGTGATGGCGGGCCACCGACATAACCTTGTCCATCTCCACCATCTGGCCATAAAGATGCACCGGAACGATGGCCCTGGTGTCGGGCCTGATGGCGGCCTCCAGCGCGCCCGTGTCCATGAGGCAGGTCCGGGGGTCCATGTCCACGAAGACCGGACGATAGCCGGCATTGACGATGGCTTCCCCGGTGGCGATGAAGGTATGGCTGACGGTAATGACCTCGCCCACGCCATCGCCGGGGCCGAGAAGTTCGCGCAGAGCGAACTCCAGCGCATGGGTTCCGTTGCCCACCAGCGCCACATAACCGCCGCCGCACCAGTCGGCGAATTCCCCGGCGAAGGCTTCGTGGTCGGGGCCGCCGATAAACCGGGCATTCTCCACACATTCGGCCAGCGCCGCATCCAGCTCCTGCTTGTGCGCCAGATACTGGGCGCGCAGGTCCACCAGTGGAATCGCTTTCGCGGTCATTTCCGGCCCAGTTTCTCGCTGTGGGAATCGGGACCGATGGTGATTTCCGTTCCGGTTTCCGCCGACTGATAGATGGCATGGATCAATTCCAGGGACTTGCGCCCCTCGGCCCCGTCCACCAGGGACGGCGCGCCGTTGCTCAAGACATCCACCACATGGCGCAGATAAGCCACGTGACCGAAGCCGTACACATTGGGGGGATTCTCGCTGTATTTCTCCAGAACTTCCGCGTCGCCGGGAAGGTTTTCGGTGAAATTCCATTGCCGCATCCGGTTCACCGCGAAACCGCCGATTTCCACATTGCCGTCGGCGCCAAGCAGGGACAGCGAGCCTTCCAAATCCGAGGGCCTGGTAGCGGTGGTGGCTTCCACCACACCGAGCGCCCCGCTTTTGAAGGTGATGACGGCGACGCCCGTATCTTCGGATTCGATATCCACCAGCGCGGTACGGGTGCGGGTGAACACGGTGGCGGGCGGACCCATGCACCATTCCAAGAGGTCGATATGATGGCTCGCCTGGTTGGTGAAAACGCCGCCGTCCAGGGCCCAGGTGCCGCGCCAGTTGTCCTGGTCGTAATAGGCCTGGTCGCGGCTCCAGCGCACCCGCACCGTACCCATGACCAGATCGCCGAAACGCCCCGCCTCCAGGGCCTCGCGCATCTTGACCACGGGCAGGTTATAGCGGTTCTGTTTGACCACGAAGAGCCTGACCCCGGCTTTGTCACAGGCGGCGATCATGGCATCGGCATCGGGCAGGGTCAGGGCCATGGGTTTTTCCACCACCACATGCTTGCCGTGCCGGGCAAGGGCTACCGTATGTTCGGCATGGCGGCCGCTTTCGCTGAGAACACAGACCACGTCGATGTCGGCATCGCGGGCCTCCATCATTTCATGCATATCGGCAAAATGGGGAACACCGTGTTTCGTGCCTAAGAATTCGGCACGCTCGGGGACGATGTCGCAGACCGCCACCAGCCGCGCGCCGGGAATCTCTCCCCCGCCCAGCAATTGCGCATGCTTGACCGCGATGCGGCCGCAGCCCACCAGTGCGAATCCTAAAGTGCCGTTGACCGACATGGCGTGGCCTTATCCTCCCTTGCAAGATGGCATATGAGGTCTATTTCCGTTTCGATCCGCCGATCCCAGGGCTGNAACAGNTCCNTNCCNAGNCGNGNGGNNGCNGCGGCATAGGACTCGATTTTACNCGCNTCNTCGAGCAGTGANTCGAGGGCCCGCGCCAGNTTTCCCGCCATNTCNTCNCGNCCGATNCGCANNGCCGCNTCNNCGGGAATCAGNCGNGNGGTTTCCATATCGGTNTGGGTCTNGGGNTCGGCGTCGAGAATGATCATGCACTTNCCGGCGGCCATGGCCTCNAGATTGGCGTTGGAGAGATTGCCGAGATGGTTNAGCGACACGTAGANATCCGCCCGCGCCAGCCAGGCCGCCACTTCNCCATGNGGAACNNTGCCNGCCANCANNANCTGNTCTTCGGCCNGCGCCGCCGCGATACGCCCGGCCAGTTCGNCGNGCAGNCNGCCNTCACCCACCAGCACCGCGCGCAGCGATCCGGGACGGCGCGNGAGAAGCNCCAGCACGCCTTCCACGAATTCACGGCAGCCCTTGTTCCATTCCAGACGGCCGATGAACAGAACCACNGNCGNNCCATCNTCGCCATGACTTTNNNNAATGCGNGCNNNGGCTTCTNTGTCGGGANGCNGCGGNTCNACNCCGTTCANNAGCACCGAACACGGCACCTNNGGCGCGATCANCCGGGGCAGGTANTAATCCACGCCGCTGCCGTCCANNGAACAGACCACNTGATCGAANGGCGCATGATAGAGCCAGCGNTGAAACCCNCCTNTCGATTCCGCNACNNTGTACTGGTCGGGATGCAGNCCCAACAGGCGCAGAACCACNCGGCTTAATCCCAGGCGNGCNAAAAGNGCGGCNACNGNAAAATTGGCATTGGTGGCATAGACCAGATGGGGNCGAAAACGCANCCANAGCCANANACAACGCAACAGATGNNCGGCCTCCCGCAGCTTGCCGTCNAGNCCCAGCGCCGCCAGCCANNNNCGCGGNNCCCAGGGCAGAATCACCACCCGGCCCANNGNCGGCGTCTCGAATTCNNNNCCANGGGCGAAACGGCCGCCATTGTCGTCCTTATTGGCNAANACNGTGAGAAGCTCCACATCCTNACGGGCGGCGAGGGNTTCCAGAAGCCTGTAGATGGCCGGCACCCCGNGNGGNNGCCANGNCTCTTNCGCCAGACCGTCGGCNAGNCCGCTNAACAGCCGCGCCACCACCATGACCCGGATCAAG
>NYYB01000143.1:0-2919 GCA_002685755.1 Nitrospinota bacterium | reverse complement strand
CCNCCCAGNGGCAGGCCGTCGANGCCNAGNCCCTTTGCGGCCAGATAGCGTTCCCCATGCCAGGAGACGGCGTTGCGGTGGCCGCGGCGGTCACGGGCCACCCGGCCATAGGGCGTCACCGCGTAATTACAGACTTCGTCCATGGCCCAATCGAAATAGCGCTTTTCGAAATGATGCCACCGCGCCCGGCCCAGCGGCGCATGCATCAGCTTGGCTGCAAATCTCACGGGGCGCAGCCAGGCGGGCGTCACGGTCTGGGGAATTTCCCATTCCCCGCCCCAGACGCCGCCCCAGTTGCACTCGGCAAAGGTCTCGCGGAACAGCCGTCGCCCCGCCTTGGCGGCCAGCGGCGCGGCCTTCCAGAAGTCGAGAAAGTCATTATCCCAGAGCGGCAGCCGCCAGTCATAGCCATGCCATTCATAGCTGCGCTGTCCGGCCACCACGTATTTGACCTGGCGGTTGAGAAATTCCGACATCTCATAGAGGGCGAAATCGTTTTCCGGTTTCCCCAGTCCGCCGCCCTCGGATTCCATTTCCTCGCGCAGCATTCGGGATATCCGGGTTTCGTTCTCCGGCGTGCGTAGCGCTTTCCACAGGTCGTAATGCTTGTCCATCAGCGCGCTTGTGATGCGGGTCCAGCGCGCTTCCTCTGATGAATTCTCAGGCGAATCCTCCGGCGCGACGCAGAGCGAGGGGGGAATATGGTTGCCGGCGATATAGTCGCCCGACTGGCCGTTGACGATAATCGCATCCTGCGGGATTTTTTCTTCCTCCTTGAGGCGGCCCACGGCGTAAAAATCCTGGTGGAAGGGAATGGCATTCAAGGGATCGGCGAAGGCCTCGAAGGCTCGGCATTCCCCGCTGGCGAAGGTGGCGGCCTGTTGGCGGGGAGTATGCTCCACAAAAATCCAGTCATAGCCCAGTTTCGCCGCTACCCGGCGCGCGCCCTCGGCCTCGAAATTGCCGCGGCGGCCATAGGTAAAACAAGTGACGTTTTTCACCCCCAACTCCTTCAGGGCACAGGCCACCAACCGCGAATCCAGGCCCGCCGACAGGGGAATCGCCACAGGACGTCCGTCCAGGGAGGTCACCATTTTGCCAAAGATCCCCATGGTGACGTCGGCCAAACGACGGCGCAGTCCGGGATCGTCGGCGGATACGGTCTCATCGGTGTGCGGCATATAAAGGTACAGCCTTCGTCGCTGCGGCCCCCCGCCCGGTTGAAATAACACCGCTTCTCCGGCCCCCAGCGCCTCTACTCCGTCGAAGAGCGTCGCCCGGCCGATGGTGGTGCCGGACATGGCCAACGCCAGCGCCGCGTCCGGGTTTGTCTTCACAGCACCGAGCCCCGCCGCCAGCCGCCGGGCCTTGCCGTCCACCCGCCACGCCGTGCCGTCGAAGCCACAGAAAACGGGAATACTGGCGATACGATCCACGGCGGCGAATACTGTTTCATCCCGCGCCACCACCAGGGCGAAATGGCCGTCAAGCCCGGCTGTCACCTGCATCCAGTTCTCACAGGGAAGCGCCGCCAGCCTTCGGGCCAGATCTTGCGGGTTGTCACCGTTAAGATAGCCCTTGAACCACAGGGTAAGGCCCTGCGCCTCGTACGCATACCAACCGGGCACATGGTCCAGATCAAGACACAGCTGAGATAATCCGTGTGCTGAAGGAAATTTTGCCTTCATTGATAAAGCGAAATTAAGGTGAAGATTAAAAAACTGGGATTAATCCAGCTACGGATGAACTTTACGACCCGAACCATCCACCCTATGATCCGGCTCTCCATGATCTGAACTTCAGTCAATTTTTTGGGAAACAGGTGGGAACGGTTCTAAATGGCAAAGACCGAAAGGCAATTTATTTTTTTCGTTGGCCTTCTAAAAGCAGCCCCTACCTATCTTCGGCGTGAACTTCTGCCCAAATGCGACCCCGCCATGGTTTACCACGACCAGCAAACATTCGATGAGGCGGTGGAAATCATCACTAACGGAGATTTCTCGGAAAAAAACGTGGCGAAATGCAAAAGGATATTTTCCGAAAAGTTCGAGAATATTTCCCAGGAAACTATCGCGCTCGTTAAACCATCCATCGCCGGGGATCCTCTGAACATTGAAAACAGTTTTGAAACTTTTACCGAAAGAGCGGATTTCCTTCACAAGGTGGTGCCGCATGCCAAAATTGTTTTTATCGCAAGAAATCAAATCGATTTTATTATTTCTCTCTATCGGCAAAGCATAAGAGAAGGCAAAGCCATCTCATTCAACAAATTCATAAATTATGAAAAAGGAAAATTTTTACCCCGAACAAAAGGAGATTATGAAACTCTGGACACCCTTCATCTTGATTTTTCTTTTATGGCAAATTACTACATAGAAAAATTTGGAGAGAAAAACGTTCATATTCTTTTCCTGGAAGATTTAGAAAATAATTCCGAAAAATTTATTTCAAGCGTTCGGCAAATATTGCGTTGTGAATTTACAGAAAAAGTTAATCCCTCGAAAATTAATGTTGGTCTATCGGCTTTGGCTTTGAATTTGATGTTGCTGAAAAACAAATATTCCTTCTTCCAAAAAGACCGGAGAGAAAGAAACCAGGTTAAGTTCTTGGATGGGGTCATCACTTATCTGGAGAAATATGACCAGAAGAGCATGTCCTTGAAAAAAACTTTGTCCGTCTCCAGCCCCATAAACTTTCCGGCCATAATTCTTCGCAGAATTCTAATTCGTTCCCGTATTCTCTTTGTTTTTGAACGATTTATGCAGATTGCGTTTAATAAAGTCCTTTACATTGATTGGGATTTTATGGGCAAACAGAAAAGAAGCTTTCTAGGCCATGTACTCATAAAAGGGATTCACAAAACGCCCGCGATGTGATTCAAGATTCCAAACAGTTGGAGTTTTCACATGAGCGGACGCT
>NYYB01000142.1 GCA_002685755.1 Nitrospinota bacterium | reverse complement strand
TCACTTCGTCGGGAGCCAGCCATGATGAATCCTGGAACGTTGCTCAATTGGGCCGCCAAACGCTTTTCCCGCCGTGAGGCGATCATTGACAGGGAACGCCGCTTCCGATTCGTCGATGTCCATCGCCGCAGCAACCAGATTGCCAACGCGCTGATCCATCATGGGCTTGTCCGGGAAGGACGCGTGGCGAAACTCATGAACAACTGCGCAGAGCTCATCGAAATCCAATTTGCCGCAGCTAAGGCCGGAGGCGCTTCCGTCAATCTGCATGCCAGGGGCGCCGCGGCCGAACATGTCCATATGCTCAACGACTCGGAGACGGATTTTTTGTTTGTGGATGAAGCGCATCGGGAGCAGGTGTCTTCCATCCTCGATGGTTGCGCCCAGCCACTTCAAGTCATTGGAATCGGTTGGGAGGACGAAGGAGTAGCGTCGTACCACAGCTGGCTCGAGGGCGCATCAGATCGGGATCTGGACGTCCAAGTCGAACAAGATTCTTTGTTTCACCTGCACTACACCTCGGGCACCACAGGAAAAGCGAAGGCAGTTGTCAACACCCACCGAACCCACCGGGCTTGGATGTCGAAGTTTTTCATGAATCTGGAATACCGTCTTGGCGTAGAAGATTCCATGCTTCATGTTGCTCCTTTGACCCATGCGGCATTCAATTACATCGAAACCTACTTTGTCCGGGGTGCGCGGAACATCATTTTGCCGAGTTTCGATCCGGAGCTTTTCTTCGACACACTCGAGCGAGAACGGGCCACGACCACGTTTTGGGTGCCGACGATGATCCCCATGATTCTCGCGTGCGAGAAACGGGGGAAAGCCGATCTATCCAGCCTTCACACGATTTGCTACGGTGCATCTCCGATTGCCGAAGAGGTGCTGCGGCGTGCCATTGAGGAGTTTGGCCCCATTTTTCGTCAGCACTACGGTTTGACCGAGGCCAGGCAGCCTCTGACGCTTTTGTTGCCGGATGAGCATGTGACAGGTGGTTCGCCAGAGCAGACGAGGCGGTTGGCTTCGTGCGGGAGGCCGGTCCACGGAGTTTCCTTTGCGCTTTTAGATGATCAGGATCACCCTGTGCCCACTGAGGAAATCGGTGAGATCTGCGTGCGCGGCGATCACGCGATGACCGGCTATTGGGAAAATGAGGAGGCCACAGCCGAGGCAATCCGCTCGGGTTGGGTCCACACAGGCGACCTCGCGCGGATGGACGAGGAAGGCCACGTCTATATCGTGGATCGAAAAAAAGACCTGATCATTTCGGGCGGTTTCAATATCTATCCGCGAGAGGTGGAAAACGCGATTTGCCGTCATCCGGGTGTCCATGAGGCCGTGGTGTTCGGGGTTCCGGATGAGAAGTGGGGAGAGGCCGTGAATGCATTGGTGGTATTGAAAGAAGGACATCAATTAACTGTTTCTGATGTTCAAGAATTTTACGGAAAGGAAATCGCCGGGTTCAGGCGGCCAAAGCATGTGGAGTTCATTATAGAGCTTCCCAAAAATTCCCGCGGTAAGAGCATGCGAAAAGAGATTCGTGATCTGTACTGGAAGAACATGCCGCGTAACGTGAATTAGCCTTTCAGATCTTATTTTGAATGTGAAGTATATCTTTGGTTGGATCTTTACGAACAGGAGAGACGAAATGGACCTCACCCAGGAATTTGGCTTGCGAACGGTCAAGTATGAAAAAAAAGTCAAGATCGCCTACGTGACGCTGAACCGGCCGGATAAACTGAATCCGCTAAGTTTTGAAACGGTAAAAGAACTTCTCAGGTGTTGGGAAGATATTCATACCGATAGGGAAATTTGGGTAGCGATTTTGGCCGGCGAGGGCCGCTCATTTTGCGCGGGCTGGGATCAAGATCTCGAAGAGGACGAATTGATTTTGGGGGCGGTGCGACCGAAGGGGATACTCTATTGCGATCTGGACTGGGTCAAAAAGCCCATCATTTGTGCAGCGCAAGGGTACGCGATCGGCGGGGGAATGAGCCTCTTTTTGGGAGCAGACGTGCGAATCGTTTCGGAGGACGCGAAGATTGGCTATTCGCAGCCCAAGATCGGGATCATTAGCATTGGCGGCGCCATGCGGCTCCCCGCCCATCTGCCCGGGCTCGCCAGGTGGTACATGCTTTCGGGCGAGCTCATCGACGCAGAAGAAGCCTATCGATTGGGCCTCGTCGTCAAAGTGGCTCCCAACGGTAAACTTTTGGAGGAGGCGACCGGACTCGCCGAGAAGATCATCGAGTGTTCTCCCATGGCGGTGCAGCACACCAAAGAGGAAATCGCGGTGGCGGCGAACGTTTCGATGTATGAGGGCTATCGCCTCTGCCGGCCGATCATGAACCGGTTTTACCAGACCGAAGATTACCGGGAGGGAAAGGGCGCCTTCATGGCCAAGCGAAAGCCGGTCTGGAAGAATTGCTAGCGTATTCAGTCTGTCCATGGCGAATTCCTAATCATTCGGACTTGGGTGTAATTAACCTTGTCGCTTGATAACTGCAGGAACTCCACAATCCATCCCAACTACGCTGAAAGTACTGATCAAATTATCATCTGCCTCATTTTTTAAACCACCTGGCGAATAAAATGACTTAGCGAACCTTATAGGGTTCTGCACTGCTTGGCGAAGCAAAAGCACAACATTTATATGGTCAGAACGTTTTTTATTTTTCGAGGCCGCTGAAAAATACCCTGTCCCTCCTGAAAACTCATCGCAAGTGAACTGACTCATTCTAGGCACCCGAACAGGACTTGTGCCGTCTCGGGAATTCTCATCAAGTCAGTAGATTCCGGGCACAAGAACGGGCCGGGTATCTGGAATTGTCAGATCGAGCAATTTCAGCCGAAAAAGTGTCGTGAGAGACGTTGGTTTTATTCCATTGGTGGGGAGGATTAAGCCGCACGGCGCTCGTAGTGTCGCTGCAGTCCGCCGATGTCTGAAAACTCGAGAACCTCACCGAGTTCAGAGGGCTGAACGGGTCGATGCTCAGGCGCGTCCATGTCGAGTGATAGGTGGGTGCGCCAGCGGTGATAATAATCGAAATAGCTGGTGAGCGTTCTTTTTAAGTGTTTTTTATTGAGCACGATGATGTTATCCAGACACTCCCGGCGAATCGAGCCAATGACTCGCTCCGCGTACGGATTTTGCCAGGGACTCCTGGGAGCAATCAGCACTTCATCAATTCCCATACCGCACACCCGTTTTTGGAAGTAGTCCCCGTACACCTTGTCCCGATCGCGAAGGAGATACTTGGGTGCCGTATCGTATGGGAAGGCCTCCACCATCTGTTGAGCGGTCCACTCCGCTGTCGGGTTCTCGGTCACATTGAAATGGAGGGCTTTTCGCCGATGATGCGAGAGCACGACCAGGACGAAGAGCACCTTGAATCCCACCGTTGGTACGACAAAGAAGTCGATGGACACGAGATCTTTGACATGGTTTTTTGAAAATGCCCTCCAGGACGGGGAGGGTGGATGGCTCAGGCGGACGCGGTACTTATCCACTGTTGATTGGGCCACCTCGATACTAAGTTTTCCGAGCTCACCAACAATCCGGGGTGAGCCCCATCCAGGGTTGGCTTTGGAGATTCTCCGAATCAGATCGCGGACTTATATGGGGACCTTTGGCCTGCCAGGTTTGCTGCTCTGGCTGAGCCTTCGCCAGTGATCACGAAACCTGCGCTTTTGCCATTGGGTGACGGTTCTTGGCTGAACGAAGACCAGAAACGCCTTCCATCCCATGTGTACCTTGGCGACATAGGACCAAAGGATTCGGTCGGCAGGCTTCACCCGTGGTCTTTTGACGCTCCTTTGGTAGACAGAGAGTTGGTGTCGTAGGGCGGCAATTTCCATTTGAAGGGATAGTCGCGAGCGAACTGTTGAGAACATTGTAGAGATAAAAAAGCGAACGAATTCCATCATCGTTTTTGGAGCCTCCCAAACGGGAAATATCGGATATGATGAGGGAGGGAAGGGTACCTCGACGCTTCACCAGGGGCTACTTCACGTCGAGATGGATGTATTTCTCGAATGAGAAAAAGCCTATGTTATCAATGTGCTCGAGTTTTCGGGAGGCACAGGTCTGAAGGGACAATCGGGCGACGGGCTATCAGGTTAGCGCCTCGGCCATATTTTCTTTCATCGCCCGGAACTCGGCTTCGTAGAAAAACTCTTTTTCGCCGAAGGCGGGGACGAGTTGATCGAGCCATATGGCCTTCTCGTCGAATTTCGCGAAAAACGGACGTTGCGCCCAGTCGGGATTCCGGCCCTGAATGAACCTTAATACGAATACTTTTTCGCCCCGGATTTCGGAGACGCCCTGAATCTCCACTTTGCCCGGCTCCGCGCTCATGCTGGGGCCGCGGACCGTGCGCCCGAGCCCCGAAACCGCTTTTAACGCTCCGCTGTAAATCTCAAACGCTTCCACCAACGGAATTTCGAAGTAGCGGCGCGCACCGGTGTCCCGCCCAACGAACATGTAGTAAGGGACGATCCCGAGTTTCACCTGGGTTCGCCACGTTCGCGCCCAGGTGTCGGCGCTGTCGTTGATATGCGCCAGGGCGGGCCCCTGGCTGCGGATAATCGCGCCGGTCCCCCGAACCCTCCGGATGGCCTCTCGGGCGATGTCGGTCTCCATCTCGCGCCAATGGTTATAGTGGGCCATCAGGGCCACATGCTTTCCGGCTTTCACGAGCCGCTCCAGGAGACGGAGCATATTGTCGGCATCGTCGTCCGTGACAAATCGGTGGGGCCAGAAGGTCATGGATTTAGTCCCGATTCGAACGGTTTGAATGTGCTCGAGGGAGGGGTTGTTGGCCAAGGAGTACAGATAGTCCTCCAGGTTCCGGGTTTTCATGACCATCGGGTCGCCGCCGGTAAGAAGAAGATCGGTCACGTCCGGATGCGCCGCGAGATAGGCGTGGAGCGATTCGGCTTCGTGCGAGGCGAACCGGAGTCCCTTGTCGCCTACGAACTGCGCCCACCGGAAACAAAAGGTGCAGTAGGAGTGACAGGTCTGTCCCCGGCTCGGGAAGAAAAGAACGGTTTCGCGGTATTTGTGTTGCATCCCCTCCATTGCCTCGTCGCCGAGCATTGGAACGTTGAGTTCCTGCTGACCTGCCGGATGAGGATTCAACTGGGCCCTGATTCGGGTCGCCGCCGCATCGATTTCCGTCTTGGAGGCCCCGCCTCTGATCAGGTCCGCCATCCGGCCGAAGTTTTCGGGAGACAACATGCCGGGCTGGGGGAAGGTGAGCTGAAAGATGGGGTCTTCCGGAATATTTCCCCAGTCGATGAGATTGTCGATGACATATTGATTCATCCTAAAGGGGAGTACGCTCGAAACCACCTTCATCGAAAACCGCTGGTCCCTGGAGAGGAGTTCGAGCTGCGGAATTTTATCCAGCTGGCGCGCCGTGAACACCCGGAAAGGATTGGCTGGAAAATTGGTGCGAAAGGCGGAATCGCCTCCCCCCCGAAACCGGCTCGATTGTCTGGGGATCATCCCGGGTATCGGAATAAGATTAGCGTATGAGGCGTTATCGTTGGTAAATGATGGTCTGCTCATGTTTTTCCTTGGCCCGTCCGGCGGCAGCTTGGGAGCCGCCCGGACCGGCGTGAATGGCTTCGATGTCCCTGCCCGGAACCTCCATTCCCATCGCGGTTTTCGCGAGGGCGGAAGAAAAGTCCCATGTATAATAGAGAGGAAAATCCCCGGGCGGTCGGACCAACAAAGTATAAAATGATTAAAAGGACATCTTTCATAGTACACGATAACCGCCCGCTCGGCTAGCGGCATTGGTTGATTATGATGTACAATCGAAGCTTAAGGGATGTTTTTTAATGATGAACTTTAACTTTTTCCTCGCTTCAAAAAACAATAGGGAGAGAGGGGAATCAATAGGTTAGAAAAATAATCGCGCGCCATGCGGCCGGCACCCCGGAGCAAGGAAAAAATTAGTACGGCACGTCGATCAGCCTTCCTTCCCCTGATGTCATGTCCTCCTCGAGTAGCCGGAGCATCGCCTTTGAAACGGGGCCCGGTTTGCCGTCCCCGATCATCTTTCCGTCCCATTCCACCACCGGCGCGACCTGAATCGAACTGCCGATCAGCATCATCTCCGCCGCGTCCTTCGCCTCCTCGACCGGAATATCGCCCACGACGATATCCTTGATGACGCCCAGGCTCACGAGCGCGGGAGCCAACTCCAGGAGGCGCACCACGGTGCATCCCGAGAGGATATTCTCGAAACGGGGGTGTTTCAAAACCCCGTCCCGGGTGACAAAGGCCATGTTCATGTTAGAGCCCTCACCGACGTTGCCCTCCCCGTCGGTGAAGACCCCGTTGTCGAGCCCTTTTTCCTTGGCTTCGAGCTGCATCAGGACATTTGGCAAATAGTTGGTGCTTTTCGTGTTTGCGTAGAGCGAGGGCTTGATCGGGTAGGTCGTGGTCATCACCCGCATTCCCTCGGAGTAGTAGCGGTCGTCATAAGCGAGGCCCGGAAAAATCATCACGAAGAATCCGGTTTCAGCTCCCCCCGCGGGAACAAGACCCAGGTTTCCGGTCCCCGAGGACATCCAGTAGCGGATCGATCCTTTCCGTTGGCCCGAGATCGCGGTGGTCTGAATGATGATATCGCGCATCTCGTCTCGGCCGCAGGGAGGGATCAGCTTCGAGGCCGCCGCCGAGCGGTGAAAACGGTCTAGGTGGGCCTCGAGGTCGTAGATTTTCCCTTCCACGATCGCAGCGGTGTCGAAGATGCCGTGTCCGCGGTGAACCATATGGTCGTCGAAGGGAATCATCATCAATGCGGGGTCGGTGACGATCCCGCCGATGTGGCTGGAGTAAAACGCAGAGAACGAGACCGGCTGCTTTTCGCGCAGCCTCCGGAGGCGGGCGATAACTTCGTCTGGGCCGAGAACCTGAAGTGGCGACATGAGGGTCAACCTCCGTAATTATTTTTTTATCTGGAGTGGACTCCTCTCATCATGCCCCGAGCCGCATACCCCCGGCAAGAGAGGCGCCCCGGGGGGCGCCTAAACGGTCAAGGTTTTCTCGCCACCGCGATGGATTCCAGGTAGGCGAAGATGCTCGAAATCTGGTGTCCGTTCAGCTGTGGCCAGTGGATTTTCTCCCTTTTGGCGCGTTCGAGCATCATCGGCGCGTGGCGGAGCATCCGGGTCGAAAATGCGTTTACGTTCCCGAGGCGGTTTACCGCTTCTCCGAGGTCGGGCCCATAGTGTCCGCCCCCAAAAGGCGGGCCGTGGCAGGTTCGGCAGCCGATTTCGTCGAAAAAGGATTTGCCGTGCGCCGTGTTCGCCCGGAAAACGACGCNGGCNCCCGNCCGGCGGTTCAGGGAATTGAGGTAGGTGAAAATATCCCCGATTTCCTTGCCCTTGAAGCGGGGCCATTTCAGTTTCTTCTCCTTGATGGTTTTAGACATGATGGGAACATGGTTCCACATGACGGCGGCGCCAAGGACGGGCGAGGCCCAGAGGGTGACGCGCCCGAGGTCGGGCCCGGTCTGTGCACCTCCCTTACCCTTAACGGAGTGGTAGGTCGAGCAGCCATGCATATGGAATAGTGTGTGGCCGGAGCTGATCTTCTCGCCCAGGGGCCGGATCGGCTCATGGGAAATGGCGCTGATNGGAATAGCAAATAATAAAGCGGTAAAAAAAGAGACCGTTATTAAAAAGCGCATCGCCGCCTCCTAGTCGAAATGGAGAGGGACCAAGGGGAGGGTCGCTAAACTAAATATGGGTTGTTCCGGTTTTAGCCGCAAGGACGGGACTTTTCTTNGAATTGGAGAGAATNNGGCAGCGGCGTCTACTCCTCCAGCGCCTCGGCCACGAGTTCGGCGATGTCGGCGGCCCGGATCGTTTTATCGGGGTCGAGTGTTTTGAGCGCGTCGTCGAACATCTGCATGCAAAACGGGCACGAAACAGCCGCGGTTTTGGCCCCGGAGGCTTTTACGTCCTCGAGTCGGATGTGGTTGATCCTTTTTTGAGGGTCGTCGTCCATCCAGGCGTATCCACCTCCCGAACCGCAGCAAAGCGCCCGGTCCCGGCTCCTTGAAAGTTCGCGGAACTCCCCCGGACCCGCAATCTGATGAAGAACTTCGCGGGGCTCGATGGCGACGCCGTTGTGCCGGGCGAGGTAGCAGGGGTCGTGGTAGGTGATGGATTCGAGAGATCTATTGAGCTTCAGGCGGCCGCTTTTGATCAGATTGTGTATCAACTCGGAGTGATGGATGACTTCGTAGTGTCCGCCGAAGTCGGGGTACTCGTTCTTGTACGTGTTGAAGCAGTGCGGGCAGGTCGTGATAATTTTCTTGACGCCGTAGCCGTCGAGGGTCGCGATATTTTGCTTGGCGCACATCTGGAAGGTGAACTCGCCGCCCGCGCGGCGGGCCGGGTCGCCCGTGCAGACTTCCTCGGGGCCNAGGATGGCGAAATCCACCTCGGCGGCATCGAGGACTTTCACCACGGNACGGCTGACCGCGATGTTGCGATCAATCATCGACCCGGTGCAGCCGACCCAAAAAAGATACTCCGCCGTCTCTCCCTTGCCGAGAACCTTCACCTCGAGGTCCTCGTACCATTCTTCGCGGTTGTGCTGCGCGCCGGTCCAGGGATGCATCCGTTCGTCCATGTTCTTGAGGAACTGNCGCGCATCATCGCCCATTTTCGAATCCATCATCACAAGGTAGCGCCGCATGTCCACCATCTTGGGAATATGCTCGATGAACACGGGGCACTCCCGCTGGCAGGCGCCGCAGGTCCGGCAACCCCACAACTCTTCCTCGAGAACGGCCGGCCGCAGTTCTCCGTCCGTGTCTCNGCCCTCGCCGAACAGAGGATCCGTCTCCGGCGGCGCATCTGCGCCGTCGGCGCGCGCTTTGAGGATGGCGGGCCCGTTTTCGGTCAGGTGATCTTTCAGGTTTCGGATAAGCTTGCGCGGACTCAGCGCCACCCCGCTCGCATGGGCGGGGCACACCTCCTCGCAGCGCCCGCAGTTCGTGCAGGCGTCCAGGTCGAGCAGACCCTTCCAGGAATACTGGTCTATTCTATCGGTCCCGAGCGTCTCGATGGCATCGGGGTCGGTTTCCATCGTCGCCTCGATGTCGATGAAGGAGAGTTTCCCGCTCGGCCCGAGNTTACGGAAGAAAATATTCAGCAGGCCGTACCAGATATGGTTGACCTTGCCGAATCCCAGATAGCCGAGGAAGGTGAAGGCCGTNGCCGCGTGGAACCACCACTGAAAGCGGTGAAAGCTCCCGAGGTGCTCCGGGCTCCAATCCTTCATGATGAGCGCGAACGCATAGCCCACCGGCGACCACGGGGCCTGAGGAAGGTTTCTGGGGAGCTCGGTCGCGGCGATGCGGGCGCCCTCGATGACGAACCCCTGAACGAAGACCAGGAGGAGGAGCCCCAGCGCGATCCAGTCGTCCAGAACCGTGTTGATGCGATCCGGGCGCAGGAAGGCGCGCCGCCAGATAGCCATGCCGATTCCGACAATCGCCACCAGCCCGAAAAGATCGCTCGCGAGGGAATACCAGAGATAAACCGGCCCCTTGAGAAATTGGGTTCCAGACCATTCCTGGGCCGCGAGGAGGGAGGTGGCGATCAACTCGGCGAGAAACCCGTAAAAAATAAAAAGGTGCATCAGGCCGCCGTAGGGGTCACGCATCAGGCGGCGGTAGGTGAATACCTCGGCGAGGAGGCCTCCGATGCGCCGGGGGATTTGATCCAGCCTGTATTCTCCCCTGCCCAGCCGCCAGAGCCTGAATCGCGACCAAATTCCGAATACCATGAAGAAGAGGGGAATAATGGCGAGGAGGTAAAGGGGAAATATATGGGTCGCGAACTCGGATTTTTCCTTCGTATGACAAACTTGGCACTGGGACGCGGGGGCGAACTTGGGCATTTTGTGCGGGTTGTGGCAGGCCGTGCACTCGAAGGTCTTCTGAGGTTTGGCCAGCAGCTCGCCTTCCCGGGGGAATCCGGTTGCGGGAGTGGCGAAAAACGAAGCGGCGAAAACAAGGAGGAGCAATCCGCAAGCGATGTTCCATGATTTTCTCATCGTCGGAGTCATTTTCTTCCGTTCGCGGATGGCGCCAAGAGACAGGGTTGTCGTTTTTCTCAACACGGGCACTCGAAAACTAACAGCTAGGCGGGCAATTTCGCAACGCCCCCCGGGATCGGCGGGCTCTTGGGGCGGCGAAGCCTCCGGGCGGATTGGTTCCGTGGGCGCTATTGCATTGGAGGGAGTTTTCGTTGACGCCGGAAATGTTCAGGGCTGCCGGAATAGTTGCTTTGCGAAGATAATTGCGCTTATTCTCTTGGAGTGAATCATCTTTGCTGCCCCGAAACGATCTGATTGGTTAAGGAATTACGCGAGTGTCCGCGTCCGAATCGTCATCTCCGCCGGAAGAAAATCTCAAGCGCCGTGGCGCGATGGTCGGCATGGGGATGATTGCCGCTCTGGCGGTGAGCTATGGCACCGCCGCTATCTACGGACTCCGGTATCTTTTCGGCAGGCAAAAGGCGCCGCGGAAAATTCCGGTGCTCGTTGCGGCGTTCGCCGACGTGCCCGAGGGGGGAAGCCTCCTGAAGGAGGACCTCTCCGGCCAGAAGTTCCTCCTCGTCCGCTCGGGCGAAAATATTCGGGCGTTTTCGACGGCATGCACACACATGGGCTGTCAGGTTCACTGGAAACCCGGGGAGAAGACGTTTTTCTGCCCCTGCCACGACGGCGTTTTCGACGCGGACGGGAATCCCGTTTCCGGGCCGCCTCCGTCGCCGCTGGCCCAAAAGCCCGTCAAGATTCGTGGTTCCAGCATCTTTGTCTCCATGGACGAGGTTTGAGCCGTGCCGGAAAGAATCGCCAGTTGGATAAACGAGCGAATTCCCTTCGACTGGGGTCTCCTCGGGAACGCCCTCGACGAGCCCGTCCCGCGCCACATGCACAAATGGTGGTTCTGCCTGGGCGGGACGCCCCTCTATCTTTTCGGGATTCAGCTTTTGAGCGGAATCGCGCTCGCCTTCTACTATGTCCCCGACCCCGACAAGGCGTTCGAGTCGGTGCGCTACATCACCCAGGAGGCCCCCTTCGGCTGGTGGGTGCGCGGGGTGCACCGCTGGGCGGGCGAGTTGATGGTGATTTCGGTAATCCTCCACATGATCCGCGTCTTTTTCACCTGCGCCTACCGCAGGCCGCGCGAGCTCAACTGGCTCATCGGAATGGGGCTCCTCGTCACCGTCCTCACGTTCGGGTTCTCGGGCTACTCGCTCGTCTACAACCAGCTCTCCTACTGGGCGACCGTGGTGGGCACGAACATCACCGCGGCCATACCAATCGTCGGGGAATTAGCCGCCGGTTTCCTTCGCGGCGGGCCCGTCATCACGGCGAACACCCTGACCCGGATGTATGTTCTGCACACGGCCTTGTTGCCGGTCTGGGCTATTGCCCTGATCGCGCTTCATCTCTTTCTTATTCGCCTGCACGGCGTCAGCGAACCGGAGGAGGGCTCCGGAGAGAATTCAGGGCGCTTCTTTCCGTTCTATCCCGACCACGTTCTTACGGAGGTGGCTATCGGCGCGTTCCTGATTTTTCTCATCAGCCAATTGGCGATTATTTTTCCGGTGGGGCTCGGGGAGCCGGCCAACCCCGGCATTACGCCCGAGCACATCAAGCCCGAGTGGTATTTTTATCCGGTTTTCCGGTATCTCAAGCTGTTTTCGTTCCAGACCGGGATTATCAGTATGCTCGTCATCGTTTTGACCATGTTCGCGTGGCCGTGGATCGACGCTGCGATCGAACGGCGCCTTCCGGGCCGGGGTGTGAGCGTCTTCGTCGGCATCGGAGCGGCCCTGACGATGTCGCTGCTCACTTTGGTGGAGGGACTCTCGGGGCAGGTGGCCTTTATCAGCCTCTTCGTCGGCATCGCCGTCGCCGTGGCGTTGACATTATTTATCCTGAAAGGGCTTTTGAAACATTAAGCGGGGGAGAATTCGCGTGAATCTTCGGGTCAAGCAGCAAATCGTGATATTGATCAGCTTGTTTTTCCTGGGCTCGTTGATCACGGTGGGGTATATCGAGAGCGAGCGCCTACTTCCCAAGAAAAAGGCGAAGGCGGTTGTCACCAATAAGAACCTCGGTTGCGTCAAGTGCCATTCCGAAAAATCGCCGGGAATCGTTGTCCAGTGGAAAGAAAGCCGCCACGCCGCACTCGGAGTCGGGTGCATGGACTGCCATCAGGCCAAGGAGGGCGAGCCCGACACCTGGGACCACGAGGAATCGCTCGTCGCCATCGTGCCCACGCCCAAGGACTGCGCCCGCTGCCACGAGCAGCAGGCAAAAGAATTCACCGCGGGCGCTCACGCAGACGCGGCCAAAAATATCGGCCGCCTCGATCATTTCCGGGGAGCGGCCGCCGAAGGCTCGGCTCCGGCCGCCGGCGGCTGCCAGAAATGCCACGGCAGCGCCATCAAGGTCCTCAAGGGCGGCCAGCTCGATCCCGCCACATGGCCCAACACCGGCAGCGGCGCGATCAACCCCGACGGCAGCAAGGGCTCCTGCTCGGTTTGCCATTCGCGCCACCAGTTCGCTCCCGCCCAGGCCCGCCAGTCGGATACCTGCGGAAAGTGCCACCTGGGGGCGGAGCACCCTCAGATTGAGGCTTACGGCGAGTCCAAGCACGGCATCTTGTTCCGCTCCCGGGCAGCCGAGATGAACCTCGATAGCGCCGAGTGGATAGCCGGGAAGGACTACACCGCGGCGCCGACCTGCGCGACTTGTCATATGAGCCAGACCAAGGGTCAGCCCGTTACCCACGATGTCGGCCAGCGGATCGGTCGGGCCCTTGGACCGATTACTTCTATAAAGAGAGAAGGATGGGAGAAAAAGCGCAAGAACATGCAAAGCGTCTGCGGCGCCTGCCACGGCCCCGAGTTCGTGAAAGCCGCCTTCGTCCAATACGACGCCATCCTGGATCGCTACAACGAAAAATTCGCCGCCCCGGCGGAGAAAATCATGGCTGCGCTGGGGAAAGGGGGGAAACTCACGAAAGCTCCCTTTGACGAGAAAATCGAATGGACCTTCTTCGAGCTTTGGCACGGGAATGGCCGGCGCCCCGAAGAGTTGGCCCGGCGCTTCGTGTCGAACTTCATCCCCGAGGCCGAGGCGCTGTCTCCGGGGATCGCTGCGCGCTTTTTGAAGGGAAAGTAAACGCGGCCTGATGCCGGGGAGGAATGCACGCGATGGCGAAGAAAGCGCGGATTTTAGTGGCCAAGCCCGGTCTCGACGGGCACGACCGGGGGGCCAAGGTTGTCGCCCGCGCACTCCGGGACGCTGGCATGGAAGTCATCTACACCGGGATTCGCCAGACCCCCGAACAGATTGCCGCCACCGTTTTACAAGAGGACGTGGACGGCGTCGGCCTCTCCATCCTGTCGGGGGCGCACAATTTTCTTTTTCCGAAAATCCGGGAGCTTCTCGACGCACAGGGAATGTCGGACGTGGTTCTGTTCGGGGGCGGGATCATTCCCGGCGGGGATATCGCCGCCCTCAAGGAAAGCGGTGTCTCCGAGATTTTCACCCCCGGTGCCCCGTTGGACGAAATTGTTGCTTATGTGCGCAAAGCCGTCGAAGAAAAATGGGCGCGCGAGAAGGCTTGAGTTGAGGCGCCCGCTCCCCCTCATCGCCGCCCGAACGGCGCTTGCTGTCTTTTTTTGTTGATTTCCGGTTGCTCGGGCAAGGAAAGTCTCCCGGCTCCGGAAGCGCCGAAAAAGGATTCGGCGGCCGCTTTTCCGAAGAAAAAAATCGGAGCGGCGAAGCAAGGAAGCCATCCGGCTCTACAATCTCGCGCAGGAAAAATTGAGGCGCGGAAAGTTGCCCGCCGCCGGGGAATTCCTCCGAATGGCGGTTTCGGCGGACCCCGAACTCTTTCTCGCCCATGCGTCCCTGGGCCGCGTCCTGGAGAAATCGGGAAAGAAGGCCGAGGCGGAAAAAGCCTACCGCCGTGCATTTGAGCTCAGATCCGGTCATGTGAAAAGCCGGGTCGCCCTGGGGCGATTGGCTTTCGACGCCGGGAAACTCGAGGCCGCGATTTTCCATCTCGAAAAAGCGGTTGAACTCGACCCCGAATCGTT
>NYYB01000207.1 GCA_002685755.1 Nitrospinota bacterium | reverse complement strand
GGATACCGACATGCGCTCGTTATGCTCGCTGGCCTTGTCCAGGGAGGCATTGAAAAACCGGCCTGGTCGATAAGAGATTTTCTCGATCACGCCGTGGGCCGGAATGCGGTTTACATGCACGTTAAACACATTCATGAAAATGCTGATGCGGGGATGCACCCCGTCGCCCATGCCCAGTTCCAGCGGCGGTGGCGCATCTTCGAATGACAGCACCATGCCGTCCGCGGGGCTGATGACCAGCCCGGATTCTCCCGGCGTCACCCGCTCGGGGTCGCGGAAGAAATAGACGCACCACGCGGTCAACACCACCCCGACCCACCCCAGGGGCTGGTGAAGAACCCAGAGTCCGGCGGTAAGAATGGCAAAAATGGCAATAAACGGCCAGCCGGCACGGTTGATGGGCACGCATGCGGTTTTTTTAATAACGGAATTCACGGACACCCACCTTTTAAAAGGGACCCGTCATTTAACGGATTTTCACGGCAAAGTCGACGCCCCATGGCGATGCTCATCGGCCGCTGTTTTCATTCCCGTAAGGTATGGTGTATTCCCGGAAACTATGGATATGGGCCATGAAGCGGTGAAGAAAAATTCCTAGCCGCCAGCCTCCCCGCCTGGCAGGGTGAACACCTGTCCTGGATAGATAAGATCGGGTTCGCGAATCTGCAAACGGTTGGCTTCGTAGATCACGTGGTATTTAATCCCATGGCCATAGGCCCTGCGCGCCAGCCGCCACAGGCTGTTACCCGGCTGTACCACCACGGTACTTTCAGCTTCCATCACCGGCGGGCTCTCGGCCCGCGAGAATGGAAACTCCAGCCGCTTCGCCACCCGGCCATCGGGGGAAACTTGGTCGAGGCGCAGGCTGTAGATTCCAGGGAGCACATCCTGATCGGGAACCAAGGTCCAGAATCCGTCATCCCCTGCCGCCGTCTCGCCCAGCAATGCGTTGTCGAGATAAACCCGCAGAGAGACCCTGGGGACCGCCCGCCCGCTAAGCTGGATCCGGCCCGACGAATCGTAATCCACCACGTCCAGAGAGAGGGTGATATCGCCGGTCTCTCCCGAGGGCGATTGCAGCAACTGGCTGGTGCCAGAGCCGTCACGCCGGGTTTTTAGAATCAACGCGTTGCCCGGTTCCTCGCTGGCGCGGCCGGCGATATCACGGTCGGATTGAGGCATGATCATCACCACCACCTCTTCGGAGGGCACCGCCTCGCCGCCGCCGAGCTGGGAGCTAAGGCTCAGTTCGAGGTAGCCCGGCGGGAACGGCGTTTCAGACACCCAGACCCATTCGCCGCGATGATCCGCCGTGACCTTGCTTATTTCCCGGCCCCGGTTGGAGATCGTCACCTCGGCGTTTGGGGTGGCCCGTCCCGCCAGCACCGCCTCGCCTTTGCGGTTGACCCGCACCACATCGAAGGTGGGCGGCACGCGGACAACCGGTGCCACGGTTTTAGCCGGCACCGGCATAAGCCCGGACTCGGTCAGCTCGGCAATTTCCGGCTGGACCTGGGCGGAATTGGCGGCGGCGGGCGATTCTGATTGGGCCGGCACCGGCATGAGTCCGGGTTCAGTCAGCTCGGTGTTTTCCGGCTGGATCGGGACGGAACTAGCGGCGGCGGGCGATTTTGACACCGTTTCTGGAGGCGTTTCCACGGAGCGGTAGAGATACAGACCGGTGAAAATAATAGCCAGGCCCGCCAAGCCCACGACAACGGATTTGCTCACGATCCCTCGCAATTCTCCTTGACCCTTCAAATTCCAGATGTTGACCTGATTACGGAACCAAGTATCGGCCTCGTCTGTGAACTTGTAGTTGTCACGCACGTACTTCATCGTGAGTTGCTCGGTATCGGTATATTTTCCGCCGTCCTGAACCGCTGAGAACATCTTCTCCGCATCGTCCAATGAGATGCGACCGTCGCCCTGACCCGCAACCGAAGTATCAGCGATGTCGAGAATCTTCCTGTCATATCGAACGCCATCAATGGTCTTGTAATAGGAAGACATAGTTAGCCCCCTTTGAAGGTTATGTTAGACTCGTAGAACAAAGCATTAGTTCAGGATTATTATCTTAGCGACGCTAAGGTTGAATTATCATCCGCAAGGTCGCCCTTCTTGTCTTCGACCTGAACTCTAATGCCCATCGCATCCATAAATGCTTTTTCCACATTTCTGACCTTAGTGTTTCCACCAAAGTCAATTGCTCCTCCCCTTGCGCCTTTCTCCGTAAGGGTTTGTTTTTTAATGGAAGAGGACCAAAGGTAATACGCTCTCCCGCCCGTTGCAACGACGCCTTGCGCATGACGCCGTGCTCGCCTAGAAGAGGCAGTGAAAATGCTATTCCCCTGCCCAAGGCCTGTAATTTCATGACTGTTCGTTCCCTTTGCGTCTATTGTGCCTCGTCGCGAACCATTCCCGACGAACACCGCGCATGCGCCAGAAAACTGGGGCAGCTTCTGGCGGAAAACGGCATCCATATGATTACCGGCGGCGGTCATGTAGGGCTTATGGGGGAGGCCGCGGACGCGGCGCTGGCCGCGGGCGGCGAGGTCACGGGCATCATCCCCCACTTTATCAAACGGTTAGAGATGGTCCACCGCGGGCTGACCCGGCTGATCGAGGTTGAAAGCATGCACGAGCGCAAACAAAAGATGTTCGAAATGTCGGATGCTTTCACCGCCCTTCCCGGCGGACTCGGCACCCTTGACGAGATTCTGGAAATCATCACCTGGAAGCATCTGGGACTGCATGACAAACCCGTAATGCTGATCGAGGCCGGCGGCTATTGGAAACCGTTTCATAACCTTTTCGACCATATGATCGCTACCGGCTACGCCAACCGGGGATGCCGAGACTTGTATACCGTAGCAGTGGACCCCGAACAGGCGGTCGCCACGCTGAAAGCCTACTCAGCTGCGCATAAAGGCGAAGACAGCAGGGGAGCGGGGATCGTTGCGTCCCATAGCGTGGATGATAGGGTGAGGCGATCAGGATACACAAGGAAGCCCTCATGGCAAAAATCAAGGTAGCCGCCCCCGTCGTTGAAATTGACGGTGACGAGATGACACGGATCATCTGGAAGTTCATCAAGGACAAGCTGGTCCTTCCCTATCTCGACGTGGAACTAAAATATTTCGANCTCAGGATTGAAAACCGCGACGCCACCGACGATCAGGTCACCGTGGACGCAGCACAAGCCATCAAGGAACACGGCGTCGGCGTCAAATGCGCCACCATCACCCCCGACGAGGCGCGGGTGGAGGAATTCGGGCTCAAAAAAATGTGGCGCTCGCCCAACGGCACCATCCGTAACATCCTGGGCGGCACCATTTTCCGTGAGCCCATCCTCTGCGCCAACGTGCCACGCCTAGTGCCGGGATGGACCCAGCCCATAGTCATCGGCCGTCATGCCTTCGGCGACCAGTACCGGGCCACCGATTTTGTGGTGCCGGGAACGGGCAAGCTCACCCTCAGCTTTATACCTGAAGACGGCGGCGAGACCATCGAGCACGAGGTCTTCGACTTCCCCGGTGCTGGCGTCGCCATGGCCATGTATAATCTTGACGACTCCATTCGCGGTTTCGCCCGGACCTGCATGAACTACGGCCTGGACCTGGGCTGGCCGGTCTATCTCTCCACCAAGAACACCATCCTCAAGGCCTACGACGGGCGCTTCAGGGACCTTTTCGCTGAGGTCTTCGAGGCCGAGTTCAAGGACAAGTTCAAAGCCAAGGGCATCACCTACGAGCACCGCCTTGTCGACGATATGGTGGCGGCGGCCATGAAATGGAGCGGCGGCTTCCTCTGGGCCTGCAAGAACTACGACGGCGACGTGCAGTCGGACACCATCGCACAAGGGTACGGCTCGCTGGGGCTCATGACCTCGGTGCTGATGACGCCCGACGGCAAGACAGTGGAGGCCGAGGCCGCCCACGGCACCGTGACCCGCCATTACCGCCTGCATCAGGCAGGCAAGGCCACTTCCACCAATCCCATTGCTTCCATCTTCGCCTGGACGCGGGGGCTTTATTATCGCGGCAAGTTCGATGACAACCCGGAGCTCCGGACCTTCGCCAGGACCCTGGAAAAGGTCTGCGTGAATACGGTGGAATCTGGCTTCATGACCAAGGACCTGGCGCTGCTGATCGGACCCGAACAGTCGTGGCTTACAACGCAAGAATTCCTCGACAAGCTGGATCAGGAACTGCAAAAGGCCATGAATTGAAGAGTGTCGGGTATCTTTTTCAATCAAGGTGAGTGGGTGTTCGGCAGAGAGAAAGTAAAGAAAAGAGACGAATATCGTGACCGCCTAAGGGAGCAACTGAGTTTGATCGCTAGCTGACGTAGGCGTTTCCGTTGCGCACAGCGTTCTCCATCTCGACTTGAACCGTGAGTGACGCTCTCTCGGTGCAATGAGTCAACGTGTTTCGTAACCCTTGCCGGATCGAATGAACAACCCCTTGAGACATCACACTTAGCCCGCCAGCGCTTTTTCGATAGCCTCCAGCGCTTGCGCGGCCTTGGCGCCGTCGGGACCGCCGGCCTGGGCCATGTCGGGACGCCCGCCACCACCCTTGCCACCGAGGATTTCCGCGCCGATGCGCACCAGGGACACGGCGTCGAATCTTTCCGTGAGGTCGTCGCTGATGGAAACCACCAGGGACGCCTTGCCCTCGTTCACCGCCACCAGTGCGACCACACCCGAACTCATGCGCGCCTTCATCTCGTCGGCCATGGGTTTGAGCTCCTTGGCAGGCACATCGATAAGGCAGCGCGGGGCAAAGGTGACGCCGGCCACTTGTTTATCGGCCCCACCGTTACCTGCGCCGTTGCCGCCGCCGCCGACCATAGTACGCCTGGCCTCAGAAAGGTCGCACTCCAGCTTCTTGCGTTCCTCTAACAGGGCCACGACACGGGATTCGAGATCACCAGGGGCCACCTTCAGTGCCGCGGCCACCCCCAGGAGCCAAGTTTCCTGTTCGGCCACAGCAGCCACGGCAGCCTCTCCGGTTAGTGCTTCGATACGGCGCACCCCGGCGGCCACGGCGGATTCACCGACGATGCGGAAAAATCCTACGTCGCCTGTGCGGCGCACATGGGTACCGCCGCACAGCTCCATGGAATAGGGCGCGGCGGCGGCATCACCTTCCGCGCCGTCAACGCCGCCCATGGAGACTACGCGCACCTCGTCGCCGTATTTTTCCCCGAACAGGGCCAGGGCACCGTGCTCCACAGCCTCATCGGGGGTCATGAGACGGGTGGTGACCTCGCTGTTGCTGCGGATACGGGCGTTAACCTCCGCTTCGACGGCCACAAGCTCCTCGTGACTCACCGCCTTGGGATAGCTGATATCGAAGCGCAGCCGGTCGGGAGCCACCAGTGACCCCTTCTGGGTCACATGGTCGCCGAGCCGCCCGCGCAGGGCGCGGTGCAGAAGATGGGTGGCGGAATGGTTGGCGCGCAGCCGTGTACGGCGCTCATGGTCAACGGCAAGGTCCACAATTTCGCCCACGGAAAAGGTCCCCGACGTCACCTTTCCCGTATGCACATGCAGATTGCCCAAAAACTTGCGGGTGTCGGAAACTTCCATGCGGGCGCGCTTCTTGCCTTGCCCCGAACCGAGAACGACTCCGCTGTCGCCCATTTGGCCTCCGGATTCGCCATAGAAAGGCGTCTGGTTAACGATCAGGGAAGCCTCGCCATTGCCCGCCTTGTCCGTTTCTTTTCCGTCCACCACCAGGGCCCACACCTCGCCCTCGGCGGCCTCTACATCGTAGCCGAGAAATTCCGTGACTCCCACACGTTGACCGATTTTGAACCATATTTTTTCCGTGGCCGCCTCGCCGGAACCGGCCCAAGCGGCGCGGGCTTCTTGCCTTTGCCGTTCCATGGCCGTGTTGAAGCCGTCCACGTCCACCCCGCGCCCCTGGCCGCGCAGCACGTCTTGGGTCAGATCGAGGGGAAAACCGTAGGTGTCGTAGAGCTTGAAGGCGGTGTCGCCGGGCAGCGCCGTAGCGCCCGCCAGCTTGCCGGTTTCTTCCGCCAGCAGTTTCAGCCCCCGCTCCAGGGTCTTCTGGAAGCGGGCCTCCTCCAGCTTCAGGATTTCCGTCATCAGGGCCTGGGCCTGGACCAGCTCCGGATAGACCTGCCCCATCTCGGTAATCAGCGCCGGCACCAGCCGCCACATGAGGGGTTCGCGCCCGCCCAGCATGTGCATATGACGCATGGCGCGGCGCATAATCCGCCGCAGCACGTAGCCGCGCCCCTCGTTGGAGGGCAGAACACCGTCGGCCATGAGGAAACACACGGCACGCAGATGGTCGGCGATGACCCGGTAGGATACGACTCTGTCGCCTCCGTCCTTGGTCCCCACAATCTCTTCGGAGGCCGCGATCAGGGCCTTAAAGAGGTCGGTGTCGTAGTTGTTGTGAACCCCCTGCAGCACCGCGGCGATGCGTTCTAGACCCATACCGGTGTCGATACTGGGCCGCGGTAGGTCCACCCGCTTATCCGCCGAGAGACGGTCATACTGCATGAAGACGAGATTCCAGATTTCTACGAAACGATCGCCCTCGGAATCTGGCGAGCCGGGCGGGCCGCCGGGAATATCCTCACCATGGTCATAGAAAATTTCGGCGCAGGGTCCGCAGGGCCCGGTATCGCCCATGGACCAGAAATTATCGGCACCGTCGATGCGCAAGATGCGCGATTCCGGCAAACCGGTGATCTTTTTGGAGAGTTCGAAGGCCTCGTCGTCCTCGGCATAGACCGTCACCGTCAGTCGCTCTGCCGATACGGCAAATTCTCGGGTGATCAGGTTCCAGGCCAGTTCAATGGCTACGTCCTTAAAATAGTCACCGAAGGAGAAATTCCCCAGCATTTCGAAAAAGGTGTGGTGGCGGGCGGTATAGCCCACATTGTCAAGGTCGTTATGCTTGCCGCCGGCACGCACGCAT
>NYYB01000008.1 GCA_002685755.1 Nitrospinota bacterium | reverse complement strand
AGGGCGTGAGCCTCCAGTATTGGGCGGCGGGTACCCACCCAGGCCTCCTCGGAGGTCCAGTGGGTCCCAGTAGCGGCGCTCGGCGCGTCGGTTCGAAGCGAGGTCCCGACAACGGTGCACGGGCCTTCCTTGGGCGCGCGCTTTTTGACGAAATTGTGAAATACCCGCGAGCTTTCGGCCTCGCAGGCCCGGAGCGTCACCCCCAGGTAATCGAGAAGAAAATACTTGGCCCGGTCGCGGGCCTCCTCGGGAAGGGAGTCGTACCTGATCGCGTGAACATGATCGAGTAACTTTTGCGTGATACCCATCGCGGGGCTCCTTGGGTTAATCATTAGGGCAATCAATCGATTCGGCAGTCAATCGACTTGGCGAAATGCGGACCGAAGGCGGCCTCCACCGGCCCGCGCGCTCGTGATGATTACCCGGTATTATGCCCCGAAAAAGGGCGCGCCGGGAAACCCGCCAGCCCCGGGGATTCCATCCCGGGAATTCCATCCCGGAGAATTCTTCCCGGGAAAATCTTGTCAGCCGCCGCGCGGGGGTATGATCGCTCCGCCGCCCACCGAACCCCCACAACCGAGGCCTCAGATGAGCGACTGCCTGTTTTGCAAAATCGTCGCCGGCGAAATCCCATCGGCGAAAGTGTTTGAAGATGAAGAACTTCTCGCCTTCGAGGACATCAGCCCCGCCGCGCCGGTCCATGTCCTCATCATCCCCAAAATCCATCTCGACTCCATCCACGAGGCCGGCGAGGAACACAAGGAGCTGATCGGCCGGATTCACCTCGCCGCTGGCCGGATAGCCGCCGAGCGCGGGCTGGCCGAGGGCGGCTACCGCATCGTCAACAACTGCGGAGCCGACGGCGGGCAAACCGTCCCGCACCTTCACTTTCACCTCCTGGGCGGACGCGCGATGACCTGGCCGCCGGGCTAGCGAGACTCCTCCCGGAGGGGAGGGATCTCCCGGAGGGGGGGATATCCCCGCACAAGCGCCCACCGGCGGCAATTCGGTGACAACCCGGTGACAGCAAAAACGCCCCGGCCGGATGGATATCTCCCGGAGGGAGCGCTCATCAATCGTCCGCCCGGACGCGCCCTCTCGTCTTCTTTTTATCCGAGTGTTCGCGTTTTTCCCGGAGCCGCCGCTCCTTCGCGTCGCGCGTGGGCTTTGTGGCCGCGCGCCGCTTGGGCGGCCGCGCCACCTCCTCGAGCATCCCCATGAGTTTCGCGAGACAATCGGCCACGTTGCGCCCCTGATCGCGGAACCGCTGGCTGGTCAGGACCAGCTCGCCCTCTCCCGTGATGCGGCGGCGAAATTTCACTAAAAGTCGCTCGCGGACATCCCCGGGCAGCGACGCGGACCCCGCGACGCGCCAGCGAAGCGTGGCCTTCGTGTTCACCTTGTTGACGTTCTGGCCGCCCGCGCCCGAGCTTCGCGCGAACCGGAAATGAAACTCGCGGAGGGGAATCCTGATCCGGCTGTTCACCTCGAGCATGGGGGACCTCCCTCCAGGGAAACTTCGAGGGTGAATACTTTATTCAAAGGCGAATATTTGAAAAGGGAAAGATAACAGGTTCGGGAAACTTGAAAAGCCGCCGACTTGAAAAACCCGGATGGCCGCCGGTTCAGGCCACCCAGCCTCCGCCGTGCATGATGTCGCCGTGTGCAGCATCGCCGTCGTAAAAAACGGCGGCCTGGCCCGGCGGCACGGCCCCGAGCGCGGCGGGGTCCTCGGGAAAAACCTCGGCCGCGCCGCCATCCGACAGCACCACCCGGCAGGGGACCGCTCGCTGGCGGCTCCGCACCTGGACCGACAGGCGCTTTTCGGGGGCATCGAACGGAATCGACCAGCGAAGCCGCTCCGCCCGGAAGCTCTCGCGCTCGAGCTCGCACCGCTCCCCCACCACCACCGTCGCCGTATCGGCCTCGAGGCCGATCACGTAGCGCGGCTCGCCGCCCCCCAGCCGCAGCCCCCGCCGCTGGCCCACCGTGAAATGGCTGACGCCGGGATGGCTGCCGAGGCGGTTGCCCTCGCGGTCCACAATCTCGCCGGGCCGGTCGATGTCCGGCGCCTCGGCCTCGAGGAAAAGGCGGTAGTCGTTTTCGGGGACGAAACAGACCTCCTGGCTCTCGGGCTTGTCGGCGGTGGAAAGGTCGAGGCCGCGCGCGACCTCGCGGGTGCGCTCTTTTTCGTATTCGCCGATGGGAAACAGGGTGTGCGCGAGCTGCGCCTGGCTCATCCCGAAAAGAAAATAGGTCTGGTCCTTCTCCCGGTCGGCGCTCCGGGCCAGCGTCAGCCGGTCCCCCGCCTCCACCACGCGGGCGTAGTGGCCCGTCGCCNGCCGCGCCGCGCCAAAACCCTTCGCCCGCTCGGCGAGATAATCGAACTTGACCACCTGGTTGCAGGCGATGCAGGGAACCGGCGTGCGCCCCCGGGCGTACTCCCCGATAAAATTATCGATCACCACCTCGCGGAACGACTCGCGCACGTCCATCACATAAAACGGAATATCGAGCCTTGAGGCGACGGCCCGCGCGTCGGCCAGATCGCGCGGCGCGCAGCAGCCCCGGTGAAACGACTCGGACGGAGGCAGGTCGGTGAGGCGCAGCCCCACCCCGACCACATCGCGGCCCTCCTCCTTGAGCAGCGCGGCGGCGACCGAACTGTCCACCCCCCCGCTCATCGCGACAACGATTTTTTCTTCCAAAACCCTCTCCAAAAATCCATCAGACCGCCAAGCCGGAAACAAAAAAGCCCCGGCGCGCGGCGGGGCTCTTTATAACCCAGAGCGGCGGTCCGCTCTAGGAACGTCTACGCCCGCCCCTCAGGGCGCCAGCAGCGGCATGAGCGCGGTGCAGTCTGGTAGTGTAATTGACTGGGAGTCACGGGGTCGATGGTTCAAGTCCTCGCGCCTCGACCATTAAAAACAACAGGTTACAGGTTGTGCTGGGCCCGTTATTTTTTTTAAGGTAAGTACAAGATAAGCATCAATACATCCCCCCCTCCGCTCAAAACTCTGAAACCGAAAACCAAATCTGATTGTAAGGGCGACTCGAATTTTCGCTTCTTATTTGTTATCTAGCCAAAATACTTGCTATCTTCACATAAAATAATTGCTATTTTCACAAGAAAATCCGTATTGTAGATATGGAAAGGTTACCGAAGCGAGAAGCGAGGGAGTTGGCAGACAGGTTATTCAAGGACGGCGCCTATCGGCCCACGGATCATATGTATGAGATGGGCAATGAGCGCGATATCGATCTCCTTGACGTTGGCCATTGCCTTGAAAATGGAGAAATTTTTGGTGAACCGGCCTTCGATAAGCCGCACAAAGAGTGGCGCTACACAATTCGGGGGCCGGATATCGATGGTGAGGAAATCTCGGTAATCGTATCGTTTGAGGAATTTGAAGGTGAAACCGTCGTGATTATCACCGTAAAAAGAAAGGGAAAAAGAACCTAAGCTGTTTGGGTACATCATTGGAGGGAGGCCCGAGGATGGCAATTAAATGCCGGGAATGCGGAGAGGAAGCCAAACTGATTAAAGGTAAATATCATTGGAAGGAAGTTGGTCTCGATAACGTCTATCTCGAAGGGGAAGGCGTGAAGCAGTGGGAGTGCGCCAATGGGCATAAGACCGTCCAGATAAATGCCGTGGGGCATTTGCTCAAGGTGCTTGCCGGGGCCGTAGCGAAGAAACTGGATCGCTTAACCGGAAAGGAAGTCCGGTTCCTGCGGAAGTCCATTAAAATGCGGGCAAATAAAATGGCAGCCCTGCTCGGAATGCGGCCCGAGTCATACTCGAAGATCGAAAATGGCCACGATGAAGTCGGAAGCCGCGTCGATCGGATGGTTCGCCTTGTCTACCGCGACCCGGAGGATGTCGAGGCTATCCTTATGGCTCTGACGGATGTACAGAAAGATACGGAAGGGTCCTGGGATATGACTGCCCCACTTGCTGGGCAGGGGGAGCCGGTTGCGGCCTACGCGGTTGCTTGAAAACTTGAGACACAGTGCCTAAATTCGGCCTGGGGCACGGGGCTTGTTTCACCCCTTAGTGTAGAGTCCGTAGTCCCAGCAACCTTGCAGACGTTTCCTGCGAGGCCAAGGGAAAAGAGGATGAGTTGGCGGAGGAATTCTCTTGGCGTCTGGCCCCAGAAGGCATCACTATCCTCCACGTTTTTACTTGAACGGTTTTTCACGCGATGACCTTCTTTGGATTTATGACTGCGAATTAAACGAAATTAGACAGCAAATCCCTATAAATACTGCCGTCGAGAGAGATTATTACTCCATAGAGGATGAGGACGGAAACAGAAACAATGCTGTCGAGGAGTATCTTTCTACAGTTGAAGATAAAGCCAGAACTGCTATCCAAAGGCTTGAAGCAGGAGAAAATCTCAACGACGACCTAAGAACTCACCTTTCCATCTTCATGGCCCTTTTGCTCGCTCGAACGCCAGTATTCGAGGGCGCTTTTAACGAGCATACTCAGGGCAAGCTCCGGACTCTTTTAAAAGAAATGCTCTCAGATACAGAAAAAGCGAAAATACACTTTCAGGATTTTGCCAAAAAAACCGGAGAGTAATTGCCGGTCACTCCTGAAAAGTTGGTGGAATTTGTTTCCGACGACAAGAATTACGAAATCGATATTCACCCCGTTGCGAGAATACACTCAATGTTGGCAGCTGCGGATTCAATACATCTTAAATTTTTTGAACTTCGATGGAATATCCTTCACGCGCAGAGAGATACTTCCTTTCTTTGTTCGGACAACCCCTGCGTTATTTTGTTTCATCCAAGAGATACTCCTGGTAAAAATGCACCGATTCACGGAACTATAAAGGGCATGAACAATCCGGGCGGTCGAGTCTTGATCCCCCTTAGCCAAAAAATCGCTCTGCTGATGCTTCAATCAGGAGATTACTTAAGACATAGACGGTATCCGGTCATGGGAGTACGAAGCGCGAACTTGGGCATGAGTATGGGATTTCGCAGATTTCTAATTGCGAGAGATGAGGCATTGTTACGATCCGTGCTTAAAAAAACAAAAATACGTCAAGGATAATTTGCATTCACAGGCAGGAGAGGATGGGTGGACGGCATACAAGGCCTTAAAAGACATCATTTCTGCCCTTAAGTGGGGTTTGAGGTAAGGAATACAAGAAGAGGTTGTTGAAAGTCGCATCGGTAGTATTGACCTTCTTTACGGCTTCACCTGTTGCACGGCTCGTCCTCGTCCATCGGACACCCTCAGGGCGCGAGCAGCGGCATTAACTCTCCGACGTCGGTGGCGGCCTCCATCCCCCGCCAGCCCTCCCAGGCCGCCCGGGCCCGCTGTTCCGAGAGCAGGACGCCGGCGCACTCCAGAAACTTTTCGCGGAACTCGGCCTCGGGGATCGGGTTGTCGATGTGGCCCCGCGCGATCTCGCCGATGGCCGCGACCTCGCGCCCGTCCCTCAAACGGACCCAGACCGCCGTCCGTTCGCTCTCGGGGTCCTCGGCGGCCAGCTCCGGGTCGAGTTCGAACTCGACCCTATCCTGAAGCGCCCGCATCTCGGACCGGGCGACCCGGTCCTCCTCGAACTGCGCGATTCCCACCTTGCCGTCGAGGACGGCGGACGAGAGGCAAAATGGCATCGAGAACTTCCCCTCGAGGCCGGTCGTGGCTTTTTGGTAGCGGAGCACCTTGAGGGTCATCGCCGAGGCCCGCGCGCCGAGCGTCTCGACCTCCTCCGGGCGGATGCCCTCGCGCTCGCAGAGATCGAGCATGGCGTCGATGCCCGGATGCGTCATCGCGCAGCAGGGGTGGATCTTGACGCAGACCCCCGCCTCGATGTCCCAGGGCTCGCCCCAACCCGAAACCGCCGCCTCCCAGCCGGCGAAGTTCTCAACGCCGGGGCCGATGCCCTCGGCGGCCATCGCGCCGGCGTAGCCCGTCTCAAGAGCATCATAGGCGGCGGTGAAACCCATCTCGGCCAGACGCGCGGCGACGAGCCCCGCCCGGGCGGCCTGCCCGGCGTGAAAGGGCTTGGTCATGGTGCCGAAGTTGCACACCAGCCCCGCCGCCTCGCTCGCGGCGAGGGCGAGGGCGTTCGCGGTCTCCTTGGCGCCCAGGCCCATCAGGTGGGCGCACGCGCCCGCCGCGCCGACCGACCCAAGGGTGGAGGTGGCGTGAAACCCCCGGCGGTAGTGGTTGGGCAAAAGCGCCCGGCCCAGGGTGTGAAGAAGCTCGAAACCCACTGCGTAGGAAGCGAGCACCGCCGTGCCACTCAACCGGCGCTCCTCGGCGAGGGCGATGAGTGCGGAGACGAGGGTGACGCTCGGGTGGCCGGTCATCACGAAGTCCACGTCGTCGAAATCGAGGGCGTGGCCGGCGACCCCGTTGACGAAGGTGGCCCAGCTGGCCGAGGTCCGCCCGCCGCCGCCGAGGACCGTCGCGGCCTCGCCGCCGCCCTCCTCGCGGGCGAGGCGAAGGGCAAGGCGGGCGCTCTCGTCGGGCATCCCGGCGAGCGTGACCCCTAGGGTGTCCACCACCGCCTCTCGGGCGCGGGCGAGCGCGGCCGGGCCGATGTCGCGGGCCCCGGCTACCCGCCGGGCAAGCTCGCGGGTGGCGGGCCAGGGACGCTGACTGTTGTTCACCGGAAAATCCTCCCCTCAAGGGTCCATGATAACTGCTATTGGGTAATTTTTCGGTCCGGAGAAATTTTTCGGTCCGGAAAGTCACGCTTCGAGACTTTTTCGGGAGCCTCATAAAATTCTACCGGAGGCCCCCGCGGATCAAAAGCGGCCCTTGCAGGGTGGCGCCCTGGCCGGGCGGCACGCTCGCATGGTGGCGCGCTGGCCGGGCGGCGCAAAAAAGCGGGGCCCTCGCCGGGCCCCGCCGGTGTTTCTTTCGCTCAAATTCGCTCAAACGCCGCGCAGGCTCTCGGGCGGTTTTTTCCCTTTTCGGGATTTCGGCGCTTTTTTCTTCATCTCCTGGGTCAGCTTGTATTTGTTGACGGCGGCGACGAAGGCCTTGGCCGCGGCCTCGACGGTGTCGGGGCTCGTCGAGTGGCCCGCCATCTGGGAGCCGTCCTCGAACTCGACGAGAAGGTTCACCTCGGCCAGCGCGTCGCGCCCCTGCGTGACGGAATTGACCGAAAAATCGACGAGGCGGCTCCGGTTGCCGACGATGAGGTTGATGGCGGCGAGAACGGCGTCCACCGGGCCGTTCCCCTTGCCCACCTTGCTCTGGACCTCCTCCCCCTCCCGGAGGTGGACGGTGGCCATCGAGCCCGGCTTCGTGCCGGTCGAACTCGTCACCTGGAGCGCGTCGAGCTCGTAGTAGCTCTCGCCACCCCCGGCGCGATTCTCCTGAAGCAGGGCGATGAGATCCTCGTCGTAGATCTCTTTTTTCCGGTCGGCGAGCTCGATGAAGCGCAGATAGATGGCCGAGATAGCGTCGCGGTTCATCTTGAAGCCGAGCTGCTCGTAGCGCTGGCGCAGCCCGGCGCGGCCAGAGTGCTTCCCGAGCACGAGCGTATTCGAGGGCCGGCCCACCGACTGGGGCGTCATGATCTCGTAGGTGATGGCCTTCGAGATGACGCCGTGCTGGTGGATGCCGGCCTCGTGGGCGAAGGCGTTCTTGCCGACGATGGCTTTGTTCTGCTGTACGGGCACGCCGGTCATCGAGGTGAGCAGGCGGCTCGTCGGATAGATCTCCTTGCTCTTGACACCGGATTTGAAGTCGAGGATGTCGCGGCGCGTATGAAGGGCCATGACAAATTCCTCGAGCGAGGCGTTGCCGGCCCGCTCGCCGATGCCGTTGATCGTGCACTCCACCTGCCGCACCCCGCACTCGACGGCGACGATGCTGTTGGCGATAGCGAGGCCCAGGTCGTTGTGGCAGTGGGCGCTGAAGATCACCCCTTCGTAGGCGGGGATTTTCTCGAAAATATTCTCCCAGAACCGTTGAAACTCGGTCGGGACGGTGTAGCCCACCGTGTCGGGGAGGTTGATCGTCGTGGCGCCCTCGGCNATGGCGATCTTCACCGACTCGACGAGGAAGTCCCAGTCCGANCGGGTGGCGTCCTCGGCGCTCCACTCCACGTCCTTGCACAATTTCCGGGCGTGGCGGACCGAGGCGGCCACTTCCTTCAAAAGTTCCGACCGGTTCATCTTGAGTTTGTACTTGAGGTGAATGTCGCTCGTGGCGATGAAGGTGTGGATCCGCGGCTTCTTGGCGTGGCGCACCGCCTCCCAGCAGCGGTCGATGTCCTCCCGCGCCGAGCGCGAGAGCCCGGCGACGGTGGATTTTTTCACCGCCTTGGCGACATCGCGCACCGCCTCGAACTCATCGTTCGAGGCGATCGGAAAACCGGCCTCGATAATGTCCACCCCCAGCTTTTCGAGCTGGAGGCCGAGCTGGACCTTCTGGAANCGNTCCATCGCGCAGCCCGGCGACTGCTCGCCGTCGCGGAGGGTGGTGTCGAATATTTGAATTTTGTCTTNGGATTTCGACGCGCCCCGGGGGGNNGATTTTGATTTCGCTGATTTTTTCGCTGGCATGACGCTAAACTCCTCAGGAACGAAATTTATTAATGAGTCCCGTCCAGCCCCCCCCCTTTAAAAGCTAAAAGCGGCCCGCGGGCAAAACTTTCTTTTCGGCTCCTAAGGCGCCAGCGGCTGTTCGGGCGCACCGATCACNCCCGTGTTCCTCCTCTGAAACTTCGACATCGGGTGCCGCATTGCTCTACTCTTCAAGGCCTTGCTCCGTTTCTTTCGATATCGCAGGCCGGGCCTCCTTCCATCCCGTCCCCGGGATGGCCTCCCGCCAACCCGTTCAATAACATATCGGCAATTTTCGCCTCCGGGTCAAGTTCATATTCCCCAAAAACCGGATATTGGGGGGCTTCGGCCTGGTGGGCTTCGAGCGAGGAGCGAGAAGACCCCCGAGTGGAATGCGAAACGACTGCCGGGGCCGTTCTCCACTGGAATTGCCGCGATACGGAGGGAAATTGCGTGAAAATTCGCTTGGGGGCGCGGATCGATATTTTCGCCCTGGGGGNGGGACGGCATCGGCGGTCAGCCCCCCCGGGCGGCCTTGAGCTCGGCCAGCTTTTCGGCCTGCTCAGGGTGGAGCTTCANTCCGAGGGCGCTGACGAGGCGGTTCATGTGNTTGAAGTAGCTGGTGATCATCACGACGTCGAGAATCTCCTCGTCGGCTAGCCNTGCGTCTCTAAGCGGGGCGAGATCGGCTTCCTCCATCCGGCTTAAGGAAAGGGTGAGTTTTTCGGCGTAGGCGAGGANCGCCCGCATTTTGGAATCGAGCCCCTCGAAATCGCCCGCCTCGAGACGCACCGGAAGGTCAATGTCTCCGCTCAGCCTCGCGAGCACCTGCCCGTGGGAGGTTTTTCAGTAATAACATCCGTTCACGCCCGAAACGCGGACTGCGATCATTTCCTTTTCGACCCGGCTTAGCCCCGAATCGCCCTCCATGAGCGAGACGAACATCGACTGATTCGCCCGGAGGTGGTTTTCCCGAATGCTCATGATCGAGGTTGTGCTCGAGACGAACCCGCGCCTGTCTCGCGAGGCNTCGAAGTAGCGCTTGAGTATTCCGCCCGCTTCGCCTTCTGGAACCGTCCTGATCCAGGCCATAAGAAGCTCCTTTCGAACCGGATTAATTAAATTATCAAAGAATAGAATTATCAGNGCCTACATCGCGTTCTGGCCGCCGTCCAAGACAAGCGCCGCGCCGGTCNTGAAGCGCGAGGCGTCGGAGGCGAGAAAGACAACCGCACCCCCAATCTCCTCGGGGTTCCCGGCGCGGCCCATGGGGATGTGNGCCTTGATCATNCGCTCGCCGGCCTCGGAGGTGAACATTTCGTGGTTGATATCGGTGAGAAAATAACCCGGCGCCAGCGCGTTCAGGCGGACTCCGTGGCGGGCCCACTCGAGCGCCAGTGTTTTCGTGAGCTGGATGAGTCCTCCCTTGCTAGCCGAGTAGGCCGAGAGCATCTTGATGCCCACCATCCCGGCAACCGAGGCGACGTTGATGA